>NZ_JFJW01000121.1:0-44292 GCF_000611125.1 Cupriavidus sp. SK-4 | reverse complement strand
CACTCATGACTTCTGTATAAGGAAATGGGCACACCCCACTTGAAATTCAAAAGAGGCCCAAACAGATCAGCCAACTCGCCGCGAGCCAGCGTGGGCATTTGCGCGCCGGCAGCGAGTGCGAAGCCCGTATTGCAGAGGCCAGCCACCAGGCCTTTGAGGCAGGCTGGAGAAGCCGTGCGGAGGGACATGGGGCAGCGAAGACGGGAAACCGATCCGATATTGTCACCGCAATCCCATGCCACCGCCGACCCTGGTAATTCCAGCGAGGCGATTGGGGCGGGATTCGTGGACGATCTGGGGTTCGCTCTCATGTAGAATTGCCGACTATGTCGCGCGTCGTTGCCATTCTCCTGATGCTTATGTTGCCGCTGCAGGCCTTTGCCGCGGTGGAGCGACAACTCGCGCATGCTTCCGGGACCCTGCTGGAACATATGGTCGTCCACGCCGAGCACGTTCCCCATCATCATGACGACGATGGGGACATGCAGGCAGATGACTCAGCCTCTTCAGCCTTGCACCAACTGGACTTCGACTATGGCTCGAATTTCCAGGCGATCGTACTGATGCCGCTGCTGGCCCCTATGCTGCCGCCTGCCTACCCCGCACCCGGCTTCCACAGCAGTACCCTGCCGAACCCCACCGGCAGTCCTCCCTTACGGCCACCTCACGCGCCCGCCTGACGGCGGGGCTTTGTCCTTTTGATTTCTTGCCGCTGCGCGCCTGATCGTGCAGCGACCCCGCCGCATTGCTTGTTCGAGCCTATTGCGCTGGGGATTCCATGCAGAAGTCAGTCATATTCATTGTTGCATCCATCGTGCTGTCGTCGGGGGCCTATGGCCAGGCGCCGGCGCCGGACATCCACGCTTTATTCAATGCCGCGTGGGAGCGTTCGGTTGCGCTCCAGACCGCCGAAGGGCGGCGGCAGGAAGCTGCCGCCAGCCGGGTCCAGGCCGACTCACTCATTGCCGGGCCGCCATCCCTGGGCCTGCTCCATCGCGATGATCGCTGGACCGACCGGCGCGGTATGCGCGAGAGCGAAGTTACCATCGGCGTGCCGATCTGGATGCCGGGCCAGCGCTCGGCCCGGGGTGATCTCGCCGACGCCCAGGCGGCCGAAGCGGAAGCCAGTGCCGGGCTGGCACGGCTCTATGTTGCCGCCGAAGTGCGCGAACGCGTCTGGCAGCTCGCCGCTGCAGAAGGGGAACGCGACGTCCTGCGCCGGCGCGTGGACGTCTCCGTTTCGCTCCGCGACGACGTACAGCGGCGTGTCAAGGCGGGCGACCTCGCCCGGACCGACCTGCTGCTGGCACAGCAAGACCACCTGGCGACGCAGACCCTGCTCGCGGAGGGCGAGGCGCGTCTGGTTGACGCCCGGGCCCGGCTCCTGCAATCGACAGGGTTATCCGCGCTGCCCCTGCGATACGACGAACCGGTAGCGCAGGCGGGTGCTCCTTCCACACATCCAAGGCTGGAGGCCGCACAGCGCATCGTGATGCGCAATGAGCGTCAGCTTGGCTATCTGCAGAAGTCCCGCCGCGACCCGCCTGAAGTCGGCTTGTCATACCGGGCCGACCGCGCCGGCGGAGGCCTGCCGAATGACCAGACCATCGGTGTCTTCGTCAGGATTCCGTTTGCCACCGACGCCCGCAATCTGCCGCGCGAAGCCGCGGCCCAGACCGAGCTGATGACTGCGCGCGCTGAGTTCGATCGCGCCGAACGCGTGATCCGGTCGGACGTCGACGCAGCCACGACGGCGCTATCCCTCGCCGAACAGCAGCTCGCGCTGACAGAACAGCGCAGCGCCACGCTGTCTGAACGCGCGGCATTGCTGCGCAGAACGTTCAATCTCGGCGAAATCGGCCTGCCCGAAGTGCTGCGGGCACGGAACCAGGCACTCGAAGCCGAAGCCGACCTGGTCCGCCAGCGCACCAGGCGCGGCCTTGCAGTTGCCACCCTTAACCAGGCTCTCGGAGTCCTGCCATGATGCGCCAGCTACTTGCTACCGTCCTGCTCTTCCTTGCCTGTGTGGCACATGCCGCGCCCGGGGCCCATGGACCCAACGGCGAGCACCTGGATGCTCCGTCATCCGCCGTCGGCACGAGCAGTTCGCAACCCACCATCGAGGCACACACCGAGGCATTCGAACTGGTGGGCACGCTTGCCGCGGAGGAGCTTTCGGTCCTCGTGGACCGCTACGAAACCAACGAGCCGGTTCTGAACGGCACGCTTGAAGTGGAACTCAGTGGCATCAAGGCACAGGGCAAGCTGCATGCCGATTTCGGCGACTACTCATTCACCGACGAGAAGCTGCTCAAGGCACTGCAGCAGCCTGGCGCTCACCCATTGGTCTTTACCTTGATTGCCGGCAACGACACCGACCTGATCGAAGGCACCCTTAACGTCGCTGCGAACCAGCACGCACACGGGCAATGGGAGTTTTTCCGTTCACCATGGCTGTGGGCTGGCTTGCTTGTCGCAGCCGCGCTCGCCGCGGCATTCTGGCGCCTGCGTCGCCGCAACGCACTGCAAAGGGCTAGGGGGTGATCATGAGGAAGATGACAAAGATTGTGATGATCGCCGCAGCCCTGGCGATGGCTGCAGTAACTGCAGCCATGGCGGCGCCCGGCGCCCATGGCCCGAACGGGGAACATCTGGACGGCCCGGCCGCTGCCCCCGGTGGGGGCCTGGCGCGCCTGCCCGACGGGAGTGTGCAGATCCCCAAGTTGGCACAGCGCAGGATGGGCCTACGTACGATCATGCCCCAGTTGGCCGAGCACCCGGTCACGGTGGAACTCAACGCCGTGGTTACCATCGATCCGAATGCAGGCGGGCGCCTGCAGGCCGGGCATCCTGGCTGGATCGAACCGCCGCCTGGTGGATTCCCCGCGCTTGGCCAAAGCGTCAGCAAGGGGCAGGTACTCGCCATGCTCCGGCACAAGAATGAGCCGTTCGATATCGGCAACCAGCAGGCACAGCTTTCGAGCCTGAGTGCCAATCTGAAACTGGCGCAGCAACGGCTCCAGCGCCTGGAGTCGTTGCAGGACAGCATTCCGCGCAAGGAGATCGAGGCTGCGCGCGCGGAGGTGCAAAGCCTGTCCGGCCAACGCCAGGCGGTCGGCAACAGCCTGCATCAGACCGTGCCGCTGCGCGCGCCGGCTACCGGGGTCATTGCGACCGCGAACGTGCTGGCGGGTCAGGTCGTGGCAGCGACGGATGTGTTGTACGAAGTCGTGGACCCCACCCGTATGCTGATCGAGGCGAACACCGCCGACGCCACGCTGGCCACGCGCATCCAGGACGGTACGCTCGGGCGGACGGACGGTGGCAAGCTGGGTTTTGTGGGCGCTGGCCGGAGCTTGAAGAACGGTGCCGTGCCATTGGTGTTCCGGCTCACGGGCAATGCTTCGCCGCTGGCCGTCGGCCAGCCGGTGACGGTCGTGGCCCGGCTGTCGGATACCGTCAAAGGTATCGCGCTGCCGAGCGAGGCGCTGGTGCGTAACGCAAACAATGAACCTGTGGTGTGGATCAAATCCGGCACGCAGCGCTTCATTGCCCAGCCGGTCGAGGCACGTGTGTTGGACGCGCGCACCGTGGTCGTGGTCAAAGGGCTATCGCCCGAGAACCGCGTGGTGGTGTCCGGCGCGGCACTTGTGAACCAGATCCGCTAGGGGCACGGGCATGTTTAACTGGATCGTTCGCGCCAGCCTGGGCAATCGCCTGCTGGTGCTCGCCGTCGCCGCCATCCTGATGGCCTACGGCGCGATGACCGCGTGGCGCACGCCTGTGGATGTCTTCCCGGACCTCAACAAGCCGCTTGTTACGGTCATCACTGAGGCTGGTGGCATGGCGCCGCAGGAGGTCGAGTTGCTGGTCTCGTTTCCCATTGAGACCGCCCTCAACGGCATGCCCGGCGTTACCCGTGTCAGGTCTGTCTCGGGCGTAGGCTTGTCTATCGTCTATGCCGAATTCGACTGGGGCAGCGACGTCTACCGCAACCGGCAACTGGTGTCGGAGCGGCTGGCCCTGGTCAGGGAGCAGTTGCCGGGGGGGCTGACGCCGATCATGGGCCCGGTCTCTTCGATCATGGGCGAGATCATGCTGATCGCCTTGCCGATCGACCCCGCCAGGGCCAGCCCGATGCAGGCTCGCGAGTACGCGGACTTCGTCCTGCGCCCGCGCCTGCTCTCCGTTCCCGGCGTGTCGCAGGTGATCCCGATCGGCGGCGAAGTGCGCCAGCTGCGGGTGGAGCCCGATACGGCGAAGATGGCGCAGTTCGGCGTGACGCTCGCCCAGGTCGAGCGTGCCCTGCGTGAATTCGCCGCCAACACCAGCGGCGGCTTTATCGACCTGAACGGCCGCGAGTACCTGATCCGCAATCTTGGCCGCACCCATCGGCTGGAAGACTTGCAGGGCCTGGCCGTCGCATACAAGGACGGCACACCGGTGCTGCTGGAACAGGTCGCCAGGGTGCGCTACGCTGCTGCGTTCAAGCGCGGCGATGCCGGGTTCAACGGCAAGCCGGCGGTGATCGTCAGTGTCCAGAAGCAGCCTGCCGCGGATACGGTTCGCCTGACGAAGGACCTGGAGAGCGCCCTGGCCGGCCTGAAGCAAGGCTTGCCGCAAGGGATCGCGGCCCCCGAGGTGCTGTTCCGCCAGGCGGACTTCATCGAGGCTTCGATCAGTAACGTGGTCGAAGCCTTGCGGGACGGTGCCATCATGGTGACCGTGATCCTGTTCATCTTCCTGCTGAGCGCACGCACGACGGCGATCTCGCTTGTCGCCATTCCGTTGTCATTGGCGGTGACGGCGCTGGCGTTCCGCCTGCTCGGCCAGTCCATCAATGTCATGACGCTGGGCGGCCTCGCCATCGCGATTGGTGAGCTGGTCGACGATGCGGTGGTCGATGTCGAGAATATCCTGCGCAGGCTCAGGCAGCGCAAGTCGATGGAGGACCCGCCGTCCGTGCTGGAAGTGATCTGGCGGGCTTCGGTCGAGGTGCGCTCGGGCATCGTCTATGCCACGTTGATCGTAGTGCTGGTGTTCGTGCCGCTGTTCGCGCTGCCGGGTATCGAGGGGCGGCTGTTCACACCGCTGGGCATTGCCTATATCGTGTCGATCCTGGCCTCAATGCTGGTGTCAATGACGGTAACACCAGTGCTGTCGTATTACCTGCTCCCGCATATGAAGCGGCTGGACCATCCGGACAGCCCCCTGGTGGCGTGGCTCAAACGGGCCGATACACAGATCCTGCACTGGTCGTTTCCCCGCGCAAAGCCCATCCTGGGAACCGCCGCCGTCGTTGTGGCACTGGCCGCGGCGACCGTGCCGTTTTTTTCGCGCGCTTTCCTGCCGGCGTTCAACGAGGGATCGCTGGTGATGTCGCTGATGTTCAATCCCGGCACGTCGCTGGCAGAAGCCAATCGCATGGGAGCCCTGGCCGAGACGTTGATCCGCCAGGTGCCCGAGGTGACGCAGGTCGGGCGTCGCACGGGCCGGGCCGAGCTCGACGAGCATGCCGAGGGCGTCCACTCATCCGAGATCGACGTGGACCTCAAGCGCTCGGACCGCAGCCGGGAAGAAGTGATGGCGGCGATTCGCGCGCAACTGGCGGTGCTGCCGGCATCCGTGGCGATCGGCCAGCCGATCTCGCACCGGCTGGACCACCTGCTTTCCGGCGTACGCGCGCAGATCGCGCTGAAGATATACGGCGACGACCTCGATACCCTGCGCGGCCTGGCAGAGAACGTACGCGGCAGGCTGGCGAGCGTGCCTGGGCTGGTGGATATCACGGTCGAGCGCCAGGTGCTGATTCCGCAGGTCAACGTGCGTCTCGACTACCGCAAGACGGCGCAGCACGGCATCCCTGCCGGGGAAGCGCTGAAGGCGTTGCAGACGCTGACGGACGGCACCCGGATCACGCAGGTCATAGAGGGCGTGCGCCGCTACGATCTTGTCGTGCGACTCCCAGACGCGGGCCGCACGCCGCAGGACCTGGCCAGGGTCATGCTCGATTCGCCGCGCGGTCCGGTACCGCTGTCGGCAATTGCCAGCGTGGAGGATGGCGATGGGCCGAACCAGATCGGGCGTGAGAACTGCCGCCGTCGCATCGTCGTCTACGCGAACACGGATGGTGCCGACATGGCACGGGTTATTGGCGACGTTCGGGCGGCGGTCGCGCAAGCCGGATTGCCAGGCGGATATTTCGTGAATATTGAGGGGCAATTCCAGGCCCAGGAACAGGCCACACAACTTATCGTGCTGCTGTCGATGGTGTCGCTCGCCCTGATCTACCTGGTGCTCTATTCGCGCTACCGGTCCGCCACGCTGACGCTGATCATCATGGCGAATATCCCGTTTGCGTTGATCGGCAGCGTGATCGCGATGTGGCTGGGCGGGCTCACGCTTTCCGTCGCATCGATGGTCGGCTTCATCACGCTGACGGGTATCGCGACGCGCAACGGGATCCTGAAGGTGAGCCACTACATCAATCTGTGCCGGTTCGAGGGCGAGTCCTTTGGCGTGCCGATGATCGTGCGTGGTTCGCTGGAGCGCCTGACGCCGGTGTTGATGACGGCGCTGGTTGCCGCGTTCGCGCTGACGCCGCTGCTGGTCTCGGCAGACGCTCCAGGCAAGGAAATCCTGCATCCGGTGGCGGTCGTCATCTTTGGGGGGCTGGTTAGCTCGACCCTCCTCGATTCGCTGCTCACACCATTGGCGTTCTGGCTGTTCGGCCGCAAGCCGCTGGAGAACATCCTGGCACAGGAGAGTCGCGAAGCCTATTGATCAAGGGCTACTGCAGCGACGCCCGCAAGTCGCCGCATCTTTGGAGTACATGATGAAGAAGCAGATCGCAACGATGTTGATGGCAGCCAGCCTCGGGTTCTCCGGCCTGGCGATGGCGCACGGCGCTAAGCCGGCCCAGTATGGCGGCGTGGTCCAGACCGCCGGCGACCTTCAGTTCGAGCTGGTCAACAAGGATGGGACCATCACCATCTACGTGGACGACCACGATGCGAAGAAGCCGGTGGCCGGCGCCAGCGGCAAGCTGACGGTGCTGACCGGCGTACAGAAAACTGAGACGACCCTCGCCGCAGGTACGGGCAATGCGCTGGTCGCGGCCGACAAGGTTCAGGTCGCGCGGGGGTCGAAGGCCGTGGCGGTGATCAAGTTTGCCGACGGCAAATCGGTGACGGCTCGCTTTTCGGTCAAGTGAGTCACGTGAAAGGCCGACCTGCATCTCGGCGATGTGGGTCAGGTATCGCTCGCCGGGCCAGCTATCCAAACGGGCCTGTCTGACCGCACATCAAGCGCGAGCGCCTGCAATCGCGCCACCTCAGGGCAATAGGACGGCAATGGGCAAGACTGTGGCTATCGGGCCGCTCTTTGCGCTCGTGCTTTACTTGGTGCATGGGTTTCGCTCATCCGCACCGCTGCGACCACACCCGACAGCAAGGTCAGCGCCGCGACCAGCCAGATCGCCGTCGGCACGCCGAACATATCCGCAGTGATACCGGCCAAGAGGGCTCCCACCGCGTAGCCAAGGTCACGCCAGAGCCGGTAGACGCCCACTGCGGAAGCGCGCCAGGAGGGGTGGGCCACGTCGCCGATCGTGGCGAGCAAGGTTGGATAGACCATCGCCGTGCCGATTCCAAGCAAGGCGGCACCCAGACCAAACACGCGGAAGTCTGCTGCTACTGCGGTGACGGCAATCCCCCCTGCCTGTAACCACATCCCCCACACGATCAGCCATTTGCGGCCAATCTTGTCCGAAAGAGCGCCGGTGAGAATCTGCGAAGCGCCCCAGATTGCTGGATAGATTGCAGCTAGCACGCCGATTTGGGCCAGTGTCATCCCTGCTGCGGCAAAGACCAGCGGGAACAGGCCCCAGGCCATGCCGTCGTTCAGGTTGTTGACTAGCCCGGCCTGGCTGACGCTGGAGAGATTGCGATCGGTCAGCGATGTGCGGCGGAAAATCTCGGCTTGGCTGAGTTTGTCCGCAACTGCTGGAGGATGGTGCTCACGCAACTCGTGCACGACGTGATCCCGGGTTTCGCGAACCGCTAGCGCGGAAAGCAGCAGCCCGGCAGCAACGTAGATGACGCCCAGGTAGAAGGGCTCGGGCCTGAGACCGAAGTGGGCGGCGGTCCAACCAGTGGCCAGTGCGCTGGCCGCCACCGCGAAGTATCCGGCAAATTCGTTGAGTCCCATGGCCAGGCCGCGCTGCTTCGGGCCGACCAGGTCGATCTTCATGATGACTGTAGTGGACCACGTCAGCCCCTGGCTCATGCCCAACAGGACATTGGCTCCGACCACCCAATTCCAGTTGGGTGCCCACATCAGAATGAATGGGACCGGTATGGCGACCAGCCATCCGGCCACCAAGACTCGCTTCCGGCCGAAGCGGTCGGAAAAACGTCCGGCAAAGTAGTTTGTCAGTGCCTTGGTGATGCCAAACACAACGATGAAGGAAAGAATCGACGTGCGCGCCGCGATGTGGAATTCCTGCTCGGCAATGGCCGGCAGGATACTGCGCTCCAGGCCCACCATCGCACCAACAAATGCATTGACGAGGACCAGCAGCGAAAACTGGCCGAGGTTCTCACGCAGCCCGAGGCGGATCTGCGCCGTGTTCATGCCTTAGCGCCCCCAACCCAGATTTTCCCGCACCATCGCTTCCATGTTGGCGGGTTGAGGGGGGATCTCCTTGCTCAGGTATTCGACGAAAGCGGATTTCTCCAAGGTGAGCGCTGCGTTCCAGCGCTTCTCGAAACCAATGGTCGACGCAGGCTTGCCAGACAAGCCGACGCCGCACGCGCTGCCAGCCTGGTGCCCGGGGTAAATCTCGAGATCTGCGGGCAGCGTCAGCAACTTCTGATGCAGGCTGTCATAAAGCTGGGCGGCCATCTCGCGTTCCATGCCAGCGAGGTCGGGGCGTCCGACGGCCCCCACAAGCAGCGTGTCTCCAGTCATCACAAACCATGGCTCGTCGCCTCGGCGCAGGTCGCGCACCAGCAGACAGACGCTGTCGGGTGTGTGCCCGGGAGTGTGCAGGACGTCGACCAGCACATTGCCGGCCTCCAGTCGCTGGCCATCGACCAGCGGCGCGAAGTCGAATGCGACCCGTCCCTTGTTGCTTTCGTGCAGGTAGTAGGGCGCATCGACCTGACGCGCCAGTGCGGGCCCCCCGGAGTAGTGATCGGCGTGTACATGGGTGTCGATCACATGCGCAATCACCACGCCCCCCTTCTTGGCCTCGGCAATGAACCAGGCTTCGTCGCCGGCGACGACGTCGACGGCAACTGCCTTGCCGACACCGGCGCATCCGAAGAAGTAGGAAAGCGTGGCGTTTTCTGCGGGGCGTTGCCGGAAGAACATAACTGTCTCCTATGGTTGCCCTAAACCTCGATGGGCAACCCGTGGGCCCGCCACTCGGCCACGCCATCGGTCAGATGGAAGGCGTAGTAGCCGTTGCTGCGCAGGAGCTCGACGGCGTCTTTGGCCATCAGGCAGAAGGGTCCCCGGCAGTAGGCAACCACAGGCATGTCCTTGGGGATCTCGGCAAGCCGCTTCTTAAGCTCGCCCAGCGGTAAGGAGCGAGCATGCGGTAGGTGGGCCGCGGTGAACTCATCGGCAGGGCGTACATCGAGCACCAGCACCTCCCCTGCCCTGGCCTTCCTCAGGATGGCGCTCCGGTCAAATCCTTTGAGGTCATCGCCATGCTCGACGATGGTCGCCAGTGCCACCTGCAATTCGACCAGCCGCTCTTCGGCTGCGGAACGCAAGGTCACCCAGAGGTCGGCCACACCGGTGCTGGCCAACCGGTACACGACATACTTTCCATCCTTGCGAGTCTCGGCGAGGCGGGCCTCGCGGAGTTCCTTGAGATGGGCGCTAGCCAGCTTCACGCTGATTGCCGCTTGGTCAGCCAGTACCTCGACCGTCTTCTCGCCCTGGCACAGGAGCTCGATGAGCTCCAGCCGCTTCGGGCTGGCTACAGCTTTTCCGATCCGGGCGACCTGCTCGTAAAGGTGATTCTTCAACTCTCTCATGCTATCATTCTAGTAAATATTAGAATGATGGTCAATTTTTCAGATTGCCACGATCAGTTTCCGGTCGGAACCGACCAGTCCTCCACCACCAGGCCAGGGACGCGCCGGAACGCCTGGTCATTGGTCACCAGCACCGCGCCAGTCTCCAGCGCGTGCGCGGCAATCAGTAAGTCCAGTGCCCCCATTGGCTGTCCTCGGGATTCCGCGCAGCGCGGGTCTCACCATAGCCGGCCATCACTATCTACCGCTACCTGCATCTGTGGGTGCCTACGAGATGCAATAAAAGTGCCTCAAGCAGCACCTGTGTCTCACCATATGTTTCTTCCCTTGTTTTGCTCTGCGGCGCACCGCAACCGTGCGCCCATGCGCCCAGATTGAGCATGGACCCACGGGTATGCCCCCTCATTTCCCCAGACTCTCATTCAAGCTACGGGTTTTCGCTCGTTGAAGGGTGGCATGCCTGTTGCATAGTATTCAAGTAACTTGAATGTGGTGCAGGCAGCTTTCCTGGGCGTCCGCAGGCGCCCTGCATCGGTTCGGGTCCGTGACGCCGCGCAGCGGTCCGTCCAATTTGTCCATGCAACCCAGGGGGAAAGAGAGTGCGCAAGAAACACACTGCAGTAGCCGCCGCCATGGCAGCCGCAGCGACCGCAATGGTCCTGACGGCAGCACCGGCGCAGGCCAAGGATGTCGTCAAGATTGCCTTTGTCGGTCCGCTCACCGGTGGCGTGTCGTCGATCGGCCTGGGCGGACGCAATTCCGCGGACCTGGCCGTGCGCTTGCGCAATGCGGACCCGAAGGCCAGGTACACCTATGAACTGGTGGTGCAGGACGACGAATGCCGGCCGAACGTCGGCGTGCAGGTGGCGACCAAGATCGCGGCGGACAAGTTCATTGTTGCCGGCGTGACGCACTTCTGCTCTGCCGTGGCCATGGGCACAGTGGGCGTCTACAACCGCTTCGGCATGCCCGCCGTGGTGTGGGGCGCCGTGCTGCCCGAGGTCACCTACGGCAACAAGTTCAAGGAGATCCATCGCGTCAACGGCACGATGATCAACCAGAGCGAAGTGGCAGCCAAATTCATGACCGGGCTGGGCTACAAGAAGTGGGCGATCATCCATGACACCACCGACTACGGCAAGGGCCACAACAAGTATTTCAGCGAATTCCTGAAGAAGGATGGCGGCACCATCGTCGGCACGTTCGGCGTGACGGCCGATCAGCAGGACTTCACCACGGAGCTGACCAAGATCCGCGAACTGAAGCCCGACGTGGTGTATTTCGGCGGCCTCACGCCGCTGGGCGTGCGCATCCGCACGCAGATGGACAAGCTCGGCATCAAGGCCCAGTTCGAAGGCACGTCGGGCATCAAGTCCGATGCCTATATCGAAGGCGTGGGCAAATCGCTGTCGGAGGGTTCGCTGGCGTTCATCGAAGGCGCGCCGGTAGAGAAGCTGGCTGGCGGCCAGTTCTTCATGGAACGCTACACGCAGCAGAAGTACGGTGAACCGCCCGAAGCGTACGGCCCGTTTGCGTTTGCCGCGGCCAACCTGATCATGGACGCCGTGGAAAAGGTGGGCCCGGACCGCAAGAAGGTGCGTGATGTGCTGAACGGCACCAGGGACGTGAACACCATCATCGGCAAGGTCACCTTCGACGACCACGGCCAGAACGTGGTGCCGCTGATCACCAAGTATGTGGTGGAAGACGGCAAGTGGGTGATCTGGGAAGACAGCACCTACGGCAAGGGCAAGAAGAAGCTGACCGGCCTGTAAGCATGGCGGCCGGGTTCGGGGCGCTCCTGCCCCCGCCCGGCCCCGCGCCCGCCTGGGCATCCGGAATTCGGGGGATACCGATGAGTGTATTAGGGCAGTACATCTTTAACGGGCTGATGCTCGGGATGATCTACGCCATGGTGGCGGTAGGGTTCACGCTGTTCTTCGGCGTGCTCGACGTGATCAAGTTTTCTCATGGCGATGTGCTGATGGTGGGCGCATTTGCCGGGCTGGCGGCATCAGCCGGCGTGGTGGCGATGCACGTGGATTCCCCGTGGCTGCAGCTGCTGGCCATCGTGGTGTGCGCGGTGACGGTGACCGGCCTGCTGGGCGCCGGCATCGCCCGCGTCCTGATCCTGCCGCTGCGCCGGGCGCCACCGCTGAACACGCTGCTGGCCACGCTGATGCTGGGCACGGTGCTGCGGGAGGCGGTCCGGCTGTTCTACCCGGACGGCTCGAATCCGAAGCCGTTTCCCGCGCTGCTGCCCGCTGGCGAGTTCACCATCGGCGCGCTCTCCATCCGCGCGGACAACCTGATCCTGCTGGCCGCCGGCGTAGCCATCATCCTCGGCGTGCATCTGCTGATCACCCGCACGCGCTTTGGCATGGCCATTCGTGCCGTGGCCCAGGATGGCGAGACGGCCCGGCTGATGGGCATCAACTTCGAGGTGGTGGTACTGGTCACGTTTGCACTGGGATCCGCCATGGCGGCACTGGCGGGCGTGATGAACGGCCTCTACTACAACGAGATCAACTTCAACGTCGGGCTGCTGCTGGGAGTGATCGGCTTTGCCGCTGCCATCCTGGGCGGGCTCGGCAATATCTACGGCGCCATCCTCGGCGGGTTCCTGTTTGCGGCGCTGCAAGTGCTGGGCAGTGCCATGCTGCCGGCCCTGGTGCCCGACATCCCGAGCGCCTACAAGGACGTATTCGCCTTTGCCGTGGTCATCGTGCTGATGGCCTGGAAGCCGACCGGACTCATCGCGGAGAAAGCCAGTGAACGTGTCTGACAACGTCTCGAAGCCGCTGCCGGTGGCCCCCGCCGCCACGGCCGATGGCCCGCAGCGGCGCCCGGCCATGGTGCTGGCCATCTCGGCCATCGCCCTGGTGGCCTATCTCTACTTCTTCCTGCATGCGGAATCGCAACTGGCGGTGGCCGTGCTGCTGGCGCTGGCCGGGGCCGCGGTGTTTGCGGCGGGCCGGCTGGGCCTGACGCAGGCCCTGGAGCAGGCGGCAGTGCGGCGACCGGGCCAGTCCAGGCTATGGGCGCTGGCCGGCACGCTGGCGCTGATCGCGCTGTTCCACGAGAGCCATTTCGTCCTGCTGATGCTGTGTGCCGTGCTGCTTTACACCACCGCCTGCCTGGGGCTGACAGTCCAGTTCGGGTTTTCCGGCGTGTCCAACTTCGCGGGGGCGGCGTTCTTTGGCATCGGCGCCTACACCACGGCCGTGCTGGGCGCGCACACGGGCATTCCTCACGTGCTGGTGATCGTGCTGTCCGGCGTGGCAGCGGCCGTGATCGGCTCGGTGCTGGTTGCGCCCGTGCTGCGCACGCGCGGCCACTATGCGGCGCTGGTGACCATCGCGTTCGGCATCCTGTTCAAGACCTTCCTTGAGGTCAACGACGTGCTGGGCGGGCCGCAGGGCCTGCAGGTGCCCGGGATGACGCTGTTCGGCTTCCAGTTCAATGAGAGCCTGACACTGTTCGGCGTGGACGTGTCGTTCTACGCCAGCTATGCGCTGCTGAGCCTGCTGATCTGCGCTGGCACGTTTGCCGTGGTCAAGGCGCTGGAGCGCTCGTGGGTAGGCCTGGCGATGGACGTGGTGCGCACCGACGAGACCGCCGCCGCCGCGTTCGGCCTGCACATCGCCCGGTGGAAGGTGATTGCATTCATGCTCGGCAACTTCTTTGCCGGCATCGCCGGCAGTGTCTACGGCATGGTCACTGCGTTCGTGGCGCCCAACAACTTCACCTTCGCCGACTCGCTGCTGATGCTGTCGATCGTGATCCTGGGCGGCCTCGGCAACGTGGTGGGCCTGGTGCCGGCGGCCATTATCGTGCTGGTGCTGCCCGAAAAGCTGCAGTTCATCCAGGAATACCGCTTCCTGTTCTACGCGGCGCTGGTGATCGCCATCCTGCTGTTCCGCCCGGACGGCCTGATGCCGCGCAAGACCCGTCTGTTCTTTCCCCGGGAGGATGCGCAATGAGCGACGCGATGATCCAGGTGCGCGACCTGACCATGCGCTTTGGCGGCCTGACCGCGCTGGACAACCTCCAGCTCGATATCCGCCGTGGCGAGATCCTGGGCCTGCTGGGCCCCAACGGCTCCGGCAAGACCACGTTCTTCAACGTGCTGACGGGGCTGTACAAGGCCAGCGCCGGAACCATTACCTATGACAGCAACAACGTCATCGGCAAGACGCCACAGCAGATCTACCGCAGCGGCGTGGCGCGGACGTTCCAGCGTTCGCGCTTGTCGCTGCCGCTGACGGTGTTCGACAACATCGTGATCGGCGATTACCAGAACATGCGGCACGGACTGGTCTTCAACCTGTTCCGGCGCAAGGCGTTCCGCGCCGAGTACGAGCGCTACGTGGAGTCGGTGCGCGAGCTGCTGGGCATCTTCAGCCCGCCGCTGGTGGGGCGGCTGTTCGAACCGGTGGAAACGTTCACGATGATCGACCGCCGCCGCATCGAGGTGTGCCGGGCCCTGATGAGCCGCCCTCGCCTGCTGCTGCTCGACGAGCCTTCGGCGGGCATGACGCATGACGAGACCCATGAACTGATGGACGACATCCTGCAGGTGCGCGGCAAGCTGCAGGACCTGTCGGTGGTGCTGATCGAGCACGAGATGAACGTGATCGAGCGCATCACCGACCGCTGCATCGTGCTGAACTACGGCAAGAAGATTGCCGAGGGAACCTACGCCGAGATTACCGCCGATCCCGACGTGCAGACTGCCTATCTGGGGGAGGAAGCCGCATGAGCGACAGCACACTGCGCGTGGAAGGGCTGACCACGGGCTATGACAAGGTCAACGTCCTGCACGATGTCTCGATCGAGGTGCCGCCGGGCAAGATCACATGCATCCTTGGCGCCAACGGCGCCGGCAAGAGCACGCTGATCCGCTCGATCCTGGGCCTGACGCCGCCGCGCCAGGGACGCATCCTGTGGGACGGCACGGACATCGCGGGCGAGAAGACCCACAACATCATCGCACGCGGTATCTCCTGCATTCCCGAAGGCCGCAAGGTGTTCCCGCGCATGACGGTGGCTGAGAACCTTGCGCTGGGCGCCTTCCTTGAGGCGGACCCGGCCAGGGTGCGCGAGCGCATCGAGCGCGTGTACACGATCTTCCCCCGGCTGCGCGAGCGCGCGGGCCAGCTCGCCGGCACCATGTCCGGCGGCGAACAGGCGATGGTGTCGATCGGGCGCGGACTGATGGCGCAGCCGCGGCTGCTGGTCATCGACGAGCCATCGCTGGGCCTGTCGCCGCTCTACGTGAAGGAAAACTTCAAGGTCATCCAGCAGATCAACGAACTGGGCATGACGGTGCTGCTGGTGGAGCAGAACGCGCGCCAGACGCTGGCCATCTCACACCACGGCTATGTGCTGACCCAGGGCCGTGTCGTGGCCCAGGGCACCGCGCAGGCGCTGCGCGAGAACGATGAGGTTCGCGCAGCCTATTTCGGCTGATCCGGAGAACATGCGATGGACGATTTCCTCGATCTTCCGGTCCGCACCCTGGCGGCGCTGGTCTCCCGGCGCGAACTGAGCGCCGAAGCGGTGGTCCGTGCGGCGCTGGCCCGCATTGCGGCGCAAGACGCAGGCATTCTTGCCTGGCAGCACGTGGGTAGCGACACCGCGGTGGCGCAGGCGCGGCGGCTGGATGCCGGCGGCGCGTCAGGCGCGTTGCCGGGCGTCCCGCTTGGCGTCAAGGACCTGATGGATACTGCCGACATGCCGACCACGTATGGTTCGCCGATATACGCCGGACATCGGCCGGGCGTGGATGCGGCGGCGGTGGCACTGGCCCGGTCGGCGGGCGCGGTCGTGCTCGGCAAGACCGTCACCACCGAATTCGCCACGTTTCAGCCGGGGCCGACCCGCAACCCGCGCGCGCCGGCGGACAGGCCCCGCACCCCCGGCGGCTCGTCGAGCGGATCGGCCGCCGCCGTCGCCGCAGGCATGGTGCCGCTGGCCTTCGGCACACAGACCGCGGGATCGATCATCCGGCCGGCCGCCTATTGCGGCGTGGTGGGCTACAAGCCCACGCATGGCACGCTGCCGTTGGCCGGCATCAAGCCACTGGCACCGAGCCTGGATACGGTGGGCGTGCTGGCCCGCCGCGTGGACGACGCGGCCCTCTTCATCGGCACCCTGGCGCGCGATGCCGCGGTAGCGGACGCGTCCACGCTACACCACGCGCCGCTGCGCATCGGCATTTGCCGCACGCCGCATTGGGAGCGCGCCAGTGCCGATACCCAAGCCGCGCTGGACACCGCGATCCGCGCGCTCGAACGCATCGGTGGCACGGTGCGCGACTTCAACCTGCCGCACGCTTGCCACGGGCTGACTGAAGCCCAACTGGACATCATGGCATTCGAGGCACTCGCCGCATTCGCGCCGGAAGCACGCGAGCACGCAGAAGGCTTTAGCGCGGCTTTCGCGCGCCAGCTCGAAGCGGGCCGTGCCGTCACCGGCCAGCGCTTCCATGTCGCACTGGCCCACGCGGAGGCGGCCCGCACGGCGTTCAACATGGCGATGGCCGAATTCGACGTCGTACTGGCCCCGAGCGCCGAAGGCGAAGCGCCTGCTGGCCTTGGCGCCACCGGCGATCCGATTTTCTGCCGCATGTGGACGCTGCTGGGCACCCCGTGCGTCCATGTGCCGACGGGTACCGGCGCCACCGGCATGCCGGTTGGCGTGACCGTGACGGGGCCGCGCCATGCCGATGCCCGCGTGCTTGGCATGGCTCATCGCCTTGAGCAGGCGCTCGGCGCCAGCCTTGCCTGATATCTGGAGACCAAATTGACCGTATCGAACCAGCCCACCCTCGCCAACGCACAAGCCATTGCCGAACGCGCGCAGGATCATGTGGGCGCCGAGCGGCTGGCCGCATCGCTGGCAGCCCTGGCCCGCTTTGGCCTGCGCCACGACGGCGGCGTTTCCCGCGAAACGCTGACCGCGACCGACCTGGCCGCCCGGCGCCACCTGATCGACCAGGCACGCGCGCTGGGCTGCACAGTCGGCATCGACGATTGCGGCAACCTGTTCTTCCGCCGCCCCGGCCGCGAAGACCTGCCGCCGGTGCTGACCGGCAGCCACGCCGATACGCAGCCGGTGGGCGGCAAGTACGACGGCGCGTACGGCGTGCTGGCCGGCCTGGAAGTGATTGCCGCGCTCAACGCGGCCGGCATTGAGACCTTGCGCCCCATCGAGGTCGTGTCCTGGACCAACGAGGAAGGCAGCCGCTTCGGTCCCGGCGCGATGGGGTCGAGCGCCTTCGTCGAACCCACCCGGCTGGCAGGCTATCGCGACGTGGCTGACGCGGCCGGCATTCGCTTCGGCGAGGCGCTCGATGCCGCGCTGGCGAAAAGCCACGATGTCACCAGGGTGCCGATGGCGCGGCCCATGGCGGCATGCGTCGAACTGCACATCGAACAGGGGCCGGTGCTGGAAGGCGCAAAGGTGCCGCTGGGCGTGGTCACCGGCATCCAGGCGGTGCGCTGGTTCCGCGTGGAATGCACGGGTACGATGGCCCATGCCGGCACCACGCCGATGGCGGTACGATGCGATGCGATGGCCGCGGCCGTGGCCATAGCGCAAGACCTGTACGCGCTGGCGCCGCGCCATGCGGCCGCCCCCGGCACTCCCGAACTGCGCCTGACGCTGGGCCGCTGGAGCGTGGCGCCGAACTCGGTCAACACCATTCCCGGCCACGTCACGTTCACGGTCGATATGCGCTGCCTGGACGACGCCGCGCTTGACCGCGCCGAAGCGGCACTGCGCGCGGCGTGCGTCAGGCACGCACATGCGCCCGAAGCGGTCACGGTCACGCGCTTCTTCCATCGCGAGCCGACGCATTTCCCCGAGGCCATGCTGGGCACCATCGAGCGCGCCTGCGCGCGTGCCAGCGGCAACGCCGGCCGCGCGCTGCCGATGCGGCTGACCTCCGGCGCGTTCCACGACGCCATGTACCTGGCCGACCATTGCCCCACGGCGATGATCTTCGTGCCAAGCAAGGGGGGCATCAGCCACAATGCCGCCGAAGATACGGAAGGCGCCGATCTGTTCCTTGGAACCCAGGCACTGGCTTACACTGTCGCCGAACTGGCCAGCCGCTGAACACATTGACGTTACGGCGCCTGGCGGCCGATCCAAGTCCAACCCATTCCGAGCCTGCATGGCAAAGCCCGAGCACCCCACACCTGAAGCGGCCGACAGCAAGTCAGCCACCCTGACGCTTGGCGTCAAGCTGCGCCACGCCCGGCTGGTAGCCGGCTACACGCTGCTGCAGCTCGCCGGGAAGGCGGGTTGCTCGGAAAGCCTGATTTCAAAGATTGAGCGCGGGCTCGCCACCCCGTCGTTCACCACGCTGCACCGGCTGGCCGTGGCGCTGGACACCAATATCGGCGCGCTGACCAGCGACGAGGAGCCGAACCAGTCGCCGATCCTGCGGCATGGTGAACGCCCGGTGATCCGGGCCGGCGGCGTGGCGCTCGAACGCGTGGTGCTGCCCAAGCGTGGCGGCCTGCTGCAGGCCAACATCCACATCGTCTGGCCCGGCGAGGCCAGCGACGGGCAGATCGAGCACCAGGGCGAGGAAGTGGGATACGTGCTCGAAGGACAGCTCGAACTGATGCTCGGCGACGACGTCTACCTGATCGGCCCGGGCGATGCCTTCACGTTCGCCAGCCAGGTGCCGCATGGCTACCGCAATGTGGGCGACGTGGTGGCCAAGGTGCTATGGGTGAATTCGCCGGCCACCTTCTGAGACGGGCGGACGACAAGCGGGCCTCCGCAGGGAAGCCCGCGCCTCGGGTCAGGCCCGCAGGAAGGCAGGCTTAGCGTAGAACCCGACGGCTTCAGTCCTAGTCGTCATCGTGCCAACGGTGCCACTCGCGATAGCGCTCTCTCCACTCGCGTTCCCTCCACCGCCGCTCACGCCACTGTTGTTCACGCCATGCGCGTGCCTGCCAATCGTCGTAGTAACCCGGCTCCACTACCACCGGGCGCGGAGCCACGTAAACTGGGGCCGGCTCGTAGTACACCGGGGGTGGAGGCGCGGCAACCACGACACCTGGAATACCGATGCCAATTCCAACGTCCACTCTTGCCTGAGCGGCGCCTGACGCAAGCATGGATGCGGCTGCGATTGCACAAACTGCCAAGATCTTCTGCATGATGCTGTTCCGTCGAATGTTGCCGATACCTTAGGGCGTTCTCGCCCTGTTTGGTATGAGCAGAACCTAAAGCTGGTTACCTCGTGTAACGGCGGCAGCTTGCGACAGTTGACCACGGCGCTTGAGAGTCTTGTAAGGCTTTGTATCCACTCCTTCGCAGGCTGACGCTTCAGCCAAGCGATAGAGATTCTTCCGTCAACGGGTAGTGCTATCGGTCAGCGCGTCGCAACCGCGCTCGCAGGCCTACCCTGCGATGCGGGCAGCATCAACTGGAAGAAGCGGCAAGCAGGGGAATCACTCAGTGACGACAAACTCCGCTGAAGGTCTGACTGGCATCGGACCAAGTCATCGTCGTAACGCTGCGAAGCCAGGGGCTGTCGCATCAATCCTTATTACGGTCTCTGCCGCGACCGTTGCCACCGTCAGCATCACGATTCCGCCCACGGTCGTCACCGCGGCTACCGCCACGTTCATTACCCCGGTCCTCGCCACGCTCGCCTCGACGGTCCCGGCCGCGATGCTCCGCTCGCTCATCGCCGCGATTCCATCCACGCTTCTCGCCGCGGTTTTCGCCTTGATCTCCACCACGGTTCCAGCCGCGGTTATCACGGCCGCTCCAGTCACGGCCCCGGTTTCGCTGCTCGTCCCGGTCCCAGCCTCGATCCCAGTCACCGCCCCACTTTCGGTTGCCGCCGTAATACCTTGCGCCGTCCCAATCGGAGTAACCGCCGCCGTAAATCGGACGCGAGTATCCGCCGTGGTAGTAGCCGTCATCATAGGGAGCGACGGCGCAGCCGGTGAGAAGTGCTGCCGTGACCACGGTGAGCACAAATAGGGGTTTCATGGTGACCTGCGCTTGCAGTTGGCGAATTTGCCGCAAGGATACCGACGGGCACCTCCCCTGGTTGTAAGAAATCGTGTCCCGCAGCGCGAAGTCGCCGATGACGGCAGCACCGATCGTCAACGTGCCTGAGATGGCGAGCCAGTCGGTGCAGGGATCGAAACGATTTGGGGTAGCCGCATGGGGCTACAAGCCGGTCTTGGTGTTCTCGACGCAAGCCTTTGCGTAAGCGATTGCTTCGGTCATTGCCTCGCCCTCGCTATTGAACGAGGCTTTGATCTTGTGCCGCAAGCCTGGGACAAACTCGTTTGCGTGATCGATTCTTCGCTCGAACAATACCGATGCCTCCCAGGTCCCGGACTTAGACTTCCAGACCGTGCAGTGGCAGTAGTACTCCCCTTCTTCGACCCAGACATGGCTCGACATGGCGACCTCCCAGCGTTTCGAGGCATCCTAGCATGACGAAAGCGCACCATCCGGCATCAACTGCGGCGGCGCATAGGTGCCAATCCGTGGGTCTGGGTGGGCGATTTCAGAGGGGTTCAGCCGTGATCATCTACCCACGCTTTCGCCCAGGCAATGCCGGCTGCCGCGGCACGCTCAAACGAGGGGTAGTACCCCAAGGGATCCGATCCTTCCTCGATGCGGCCGTCCTTCTCAACTGCTCCGGATGCCTCGAAGGATCCGTCGCCAAGCTGCTTTGCAAAGCCGCGGACGATGTAGCCCTGGTAGCTTTCGATTGTCATGACGACCTCCGACTTAGATAGGAAAATCGTAGCATGAAGAAACTGCTCAACCCGACCCTCTGACAGAAATGGGGTTCACCCGCCATAGGGACGATACACTTGCAAGCTCGGGCTATATCAAACTCACGCTTGGAGGAACCACGATGGCAAAGCTAATGGTGCTATACAAGAAGCCGGCGGACACGGCAGCGTTTGATTCATATTACTTCTCGACCCATGTTCCGATCGCCAAGAAGATCGCCGGACTGAGACGCTACGAGGTCAGCAGCGGCCCGGTTGCAAGCCCGGCCGGCGCTTCGCCGTTTCACCTGGTTGCGGTGCTGAGCTTCGATTCGCTGGCGGCGCTCCAGCAGGCAATGGCTTCGCCTGAGGGCACCGCAGCAGCAGCTGACTTGGCCAATTTTGCCCAGGCCGGCGTTGACATGCTCATATTCGACACGAAGGAAGTTTAGGCGCGGTTCATGGCCCCCTCGGCATTGCGGCACAGGACAGGCGAGCGAGCGGCGGCGGTGCAACGCACGTGGCCGCCTCCAACGCTCCACCTATTCTTCAAAGCCGACTTAATTTGCAGGTGCCTTTGAGGCCTGTGCTGCACGACGTTGCGTGCCTTTCGAGGCCACCTGCGCAGCAGTATTGAAGCTGCCCTCGGCCACTTGCACGGCCTGTTTTGCCGTCGTTTGCATCGACTCATAGAGCGCAGTGGTCGCGCTGACGGCCTCCTGCCAGGCAGCCAATGGCGCCGCCGCCGTGCCGGCTGGCGTTTGGCTCACCACGCTTCCAAGGAAGTCTTGCAGACCCTGCTTGCCTGCCGTGTATTGGACCTCGGCGACCTTCTCGAACTCCGCCCGGGTGGCGGCAAGGATGTCGTACAGTTGACGGCGATACGCCAGTACATTGGCGGCTGCGGGTTGAAACAACTCGATTTGCAATTCGACCAATTCTTGCGGGTCCTTGACCGAGAGCGCTTTCTTTGCGCCTTCTCGGGTCTCAGCCAGCGCCGTCTTCATCGTCTGCAGATTCAGCTCCAGCAGTTTTTCGAAGCCCTCAAAGGCCTTGCCGGTCAGCCCGGTCAGGGCTTCAATGCCTGCCATCTGGACCTTCATGAATTGCTCGGGGGACCACTGAGTCATCTTGCATCTCCTAAGTGCGACCCGCCACCTGAGCCATCCGATGAGAGCTCCGACGGGACGGGAATAGAGTCGATAACGATTGCTGCATTGTGACCCTGGCAGGCCACGCCGATCAGACGAAAGCGCGCCAACGCCAGCAGTCGCTTCCAGCTAAAGCAACACGCTCATAAGGAGGCCTGGCGAGCCTGACCTTCCCTTGCGCGAACTCGGCCGAGGGCTTTCAGAAAAGCGTAGCCCTGGATTGTCACCTGAGGGCGGCTGTGGTTTGGCCCAAGGCGCTCAAGCGTAACCAGTTGATATGCGAGCAGCGTGTCCATATCCGCGCGGTCCAGCTCCGTTGGGTCGGAGCTGCCGCTTACCAGCACAAGCGTGGCGAATTCATGATGACTCAGCACAGTCGTCTCCCAAGCTGTAGGTCTGCTTTTGCTACGGGACTTCACTACCGTCCGGGACAGCCGGCCTGGTTTGCACAGGCCGCTTGTTTCGTCTCGGACGCGAGGTTCTGGCTGGCGGGCGCTTGTTCTCGCACCCGGAACGTCCATCTTAGTTGCTCGCTACCTTGTGTTCAATGTGATTGGAAGCATGTCTGCCGTAATCCCCGGTATTTTCTCTATCGCCAAAACGTACGCGGAGGCAGGTCAATGAATATCGCAGCATGATATGCATCCAGATTCGGGAGCATCCATTCGCCGACCGGCCGGACGGCTTGCATTAGCGCCACTCGCCGAGGTCCGCTCGATATGTCGCTGCTGGGGGGAGCGTCAGGCCGAATGAGGACCGCTCTGTGTCAAAAAAAACCCGCGTCGCCGGAGCGGTTGCGCGGGTGGTGGCAGCAGGACTACAGGGCGATTCTATATTGACTTAGATTTTTCTTACGTCAGAATTAAGCAGGATCTTGACTCCAAATCTGAAGCCAAGGGTCCCGCGCGCGGGATAGTGTGAGTGGAGGCAAAAATGACAACGGCTCGGGCTGGAACCAAAGGGGAAGCTATCAGGCTCCTGGAGGCAGAGGGGGTCGCGCTGGTCGAGCTCGACTATGAGTCAGGTTGGCAAGATGCTATTGAACTCGGGCGCCTTGGTAATAAGGTAGGGATACGGGTGGAGTATCGCGGACACGAAAGCATTGCCGTGAAGTCCCTCGCGGCGCTCATTGCCGGCCTCAGCCGGCCGAAGGTGTCCTTCCGGCAACGGAACCTTTACTGCCAGTTTGCATTGGACCAGCTCGCAGCCAACGAGTTGGTTGCCTTGGAGACAAAGGCCATGAAGGCCGGCGACTACATCTTGGCCGGGCACCTGCTGCGGGACGTCGATGCCGTCTGGACTGAGTAAGCCTGGATCGAGGGGGCTTCCTCATATTCGGCGGTCGGAAATTTGCGCACTCAGCCCGTATCGCGACTCGCCCGCCTCATCCTCAGCTCTCTAATCCGGAGGTTAACCCGCAGATGCTGCGCGCCCTCCTCTTAGGTATGCTAGGGGTTCGGCGCGCCGTACCGCATTCAACCATGTTTTGGCGACGGGGCGATTCTGGGGCGGGGCTTCTCAGCACGCAACCTGTGTGCACCAAATGTCGAGGACGAGATGGCGACTGGCATCGTGAAGTGGTTTAACAGTGAAAAGGGCTATGGGTTCATCACGCCGGATGATGGCGGCAAGGACTTGTTTGCGCATCACAGCGAAATCCAGGGCACCGGGTTCAAATCGCTGGAGGAAGGTGCGAAAGTGGAATTTGAAGTCACGCAAGGTCAGAAAGGCCCACAGGCGTCAAAGATCCGCCCGCTATAGTCGACCTGCCCACCTGACGGCCTGAATTGACAAAGCCCTCCACGAATTGCGAAGGGCTTTTCTGCTTTCCGGCCCGTGGCGCCTCCATCCTGGGGTCGCTGTTTCCTGCGCCAATATCGACTGACCCCAGCATTCCGGGCTCAGCGCGACAGACCGCCCCGTGTAAACTCCCCCATCGGCGGATCGCCAACCATCCCCCTATGAGGAAAAACATGACTCGACAACCACTTCGTACGCTGTGCCTGACCCTGCTGCTGACCGCTGCCACCACACCCCGCGCTGGCCGATGACCTTAAGAACGCCGTGGGTGGCGGCCTGGGCGGTGCCGCTGGCGCGGCCGTCGGTGGCGCACTGGGCGGCAGCACAGGTGCCGTGGTTGGCGGTGCGGTGGGCGGCGGCGCGGGCGGCGCGGTGACTGCCAACAAGAAGGAACGAACCGGCGCCATCGTGGGTGGCGCGCTGGGCGGTGGTGCCGGCGCGGCGGCAGGCAATGCCGTGGGCGGCCGAACCGGCGGCATCGTCGGTGCCGCGGCCGGTGGTGCAGCGGGTTCGGCGCTGGGCGGCAATGTGTCGCGCAACAACTATGCCGATGACCACAAGAACGGCAATCGCGGCAAGCACAAGGGCCACAAGAAGCATCGTCACGACGACTGAGTGAGGCGACGCGCGATGGCGCCCGTCACTTGGGCATCCATCCCATCGCGCTCTTAACCGCATCGCGCGGCGGCACCTGCGAAAGCGAATGTCGCGTCCGCCAGCGACGACATCAGAATTTCCAGAACAGGAATTGCCGATGCTGTCGCGCATGGGGCTTGCGAGGAGCCCGGGTCTCAGGACTGAACCGCACATCCGGGTCGATCACTCGTGCGCGCAGCGCCATGTCGTAGAACGCGCCCACCATCGGCAGCGCGCTATGCGCGCCCTGGCCCCAGTCGTTACCGAGCGTCACACGTCCATCGTCAAAACCCACCCACGCGCCCGCGACCAGTTGCGGATGCATCAGGATGAACCAGCCATCCGCGTTGTCCTGCGTGGTGCCCGTCTTGCCGGCCACGTCGGCGCGAATCCCGAAGCGCGTGCGGATGCCTGCGCCGGTGCCGCGGATAATGACGTCGCGCATCACATCGACGAGCGTTTGCGCGGCGGCGGCGGGCAGTGCCTGTTCCGGCGATGCGCTCGCAAATTCGGCGAGCACCTTGCCGTCGTGATCCTCGATCCGGGTAACCATGCGCGGTTCGACATAGGCACCGCGGTTCGCGATCGTGCTGTACGCCGATACCATTTCCTTGAGCGTGACCGGGCTCGTGCCGAGCGCGAGCGACGGCACCGCTTCGAGGGGACTGTCGCGCACGCCCATCGCGCGCGCGAGCCGTGCGACCTTCTCGGGGCTTTCCTTTTGCATGAGCTGAGCGGTGACGCGGTTGCGCGAATACACTAGCGCGTCGCGCAGCGTCATCGGCCGGTCGGTGGGCGGCGCCGCATCGGTAGGCCGCCAGATCGCCTGGCCGGCCAGTGGAATGGCGACGTTCCGGTCTACGATCGTATCGCCCGGCCGCGCGCCGTCCGCGAACGCCGCCCCGTAGACGAACGGTTTGAAGGTCGAACCCGGCCGGCGCCGGGCCTGCTGCACGTGATCGAACGGTGCGTCACCGAAATCGCGACTACCCACCCATGCCTTGATATCGCCGTTGCGCGGATCGATCGCGACAAAACCCGCCTGGACCTGGGCCTTGCTCCGGCAGAGTGCGCGGACAAACGTGCGATTCATGCCGAGCTTCCTGAGCGCGACCTGATCCGATTGACCAGCATCGCGTGCTGCACGATAGTCAGGCGTTTGCCGGATGAATGTCCGGAACAGGTCGTTGCCTGGCCAACAGCCAGTGCGTTCGTTCCATGCCCCGTTCGCGATCCATTGCAACTGGCTCGCCTGCCAGTCCATCGCCTGCACCGCCATCGTCTGCAGACGGTAATCTATGGTTGTGCGCACGACAAGCCCGTCGGCATAGATGTTGTAGCCGTTGCGCTCGGCCCATGCGATCAGCCACTTGCGCAGTTGCGCGGAAAAATGCGGCGCCGCGCTTCGTGGCGCGGTCTGCAACCCGAAATTGACGTTGAGCGGTTGCCGCCTCAGCCAGGTGTACGCGTCGGGCTTGAGCTTCCCGTACTTGTTCATCTGCCCTAGCACGGTGTTTCGCCGCTCCAATGCGCGCTCGGGATTCAGCACTGGGTTGTAGGTGCTGTTGGCCTTCAGCATGCCGACGAGTGTCGCGCTCTCGAGGATATCGAGCTGATGCGCCGATTTGCCGAAATAGGTGCGTGCGGCCATTTCCACGCCGTAGGCGTTGTACAGGAACGGCACATTGTTCAGGTATGTCTCAAGGATCTGATCCTTGCTGTACACGGCTTCGATCTTGAGCGCCGTGATCGCTTCCCTGAGCTTGCGTGCGAGGGTCGGCGCGCGGCCGATTTCGTCGGGATACAGGTTGCGCGCAAGCTGCTGTGTGATCGTCGAGCCACCCTGTCGGTCGCCGGAGAACGTATGCAGCGCAGCCGACGCGGTACGCAGCCAGTCGATCCCGTGATGCTCATAAAAGCGGCGATCTTCGGTGGCGATCAATGCAGCGACCATGTACGGCGAGATCTGCCCGAGCGATACCCACTCGCGATTGACCGGTTTGAATTCGTCGATCACTCTGCCGTCGGCCGATACGATCAGCGCTGGGCGGTCGATGCGGGCTTTGCGGATGTCGCCAATGCCCGGCGTAAACGGCACGAGCGCCAGCACGTACAGCAGAAACAGCGCCGGCACCGCGGCGAGCGTCAGCATGATGCCGCATCGCGTCGGGTGGCCAAGGCGGCGCAGCGCGCCCGGAAAGACGCGCCTGGCTATCGTGATGCCGGCAGCGGCCAGCGATTGGATGCGGATGAGCCACCGTGCGCAATACTCACGAAAAAACAATATACAGCGGCGATTCACGATGGCGGGACGCTTTGCGGAAAGAGCGGCATCGTACCAAAGCGAAAGGAAGCATCTGTTGGCAATACGGGGCTGCGGGGGCGGCATTAACAAACGATTACATTTGTTTCTTACGGCCCACGTTCGCTGCCTGTGCCTCTGGCTTCGCGGTCATTTTTGCGATCAATGCCGGCCGGCGGCGTATTGCATGCGAGCGCGCGTCGGCGATCCGAAATCCTGCGCTCGATCCAACATCTTGTCGGACAGAGACGGATAGCACTGCGACAGCGTAATCCCTAAGATTGGCTCGCTCGATCTGGCATCTTCGTGGGAGGCGCAAGGCATGCAGGACATTCTAATTCTCACCGGCGGAGGACTATTGCTCGCCGCGATCCTTTTCCCCGGGCTCCGGGGCCGGCCAAGAAAGTGAACGACGCGGAGTCGCGACTGCAATTACCAAGCCCGTCAGAGCCGGCGACTAAAGGGGCATGCCTATCGGCGAACCTGCCCTACCTGGCCGAGCGGACCCATACCCTGCGCCAACGCCAGCAGGCCGCCAGGCGCGATGCTCTGCTGCCAGACGGAGAGGTTGCTCAGGCCCCCAGCCATCGCCACATACCGTTGCGGGTGAGAGCACTCGCCGACGCGCTCGCTGAACGGCGCGGACATGGGAAGGCGAATCCGCGTTGAACCCATGGATCGGGTCCGGAAGCCTCACGGCAACACCCAGAAGGATCTGGAGGATTTCGCGCTGGCGCTTTGCCCGAGCCATGCTCGCGTCCCCGACGTCCGAGCGTTCTGAAGGGCAGACAGCCGGTCGTGATGTGGCTCGTCAGGGTCCGCTTCCGGAAAGCGGACATCCATTGAATTGACCTCTGACGCGATTCAGCGGCCCATGCGGCGGTTGTAGCTGCGCGAAATGCGCGCCATCAACGCTGGATCGTGTGCAACCATGCCGTCGAATTCCACCCGCACGTAGCCGTCTGCCTGCTGGTGAACACCGGCCATCACCGTCGTGGTATCCAGACTGCCGACGACCACGCCATTGACCGGGTCCTCGACGCTGATCGCCAGGCCCTGGTCGCGCATGGCCCCGGCTGCTGCGGTGAAGGTGCGATCGAAGCTGGCCGGCCCCATGACTGTAAAGGCGCCTGTTCCGGCCGGTTCCAATGTACATGCCGAAAGCGCCAGCATGGCGCCGCTGACTATTAGTGAGAGTCGCATGATGATGACTCCTTCCGCTAGCCCCGGATCGAAAATGTACGCGTTGCGACTTCAGGCGAGTTTTCCACTCGCTGATCGCTAAGACACAAGATTAGGCGACGTTGGCGCATAGACCCAGCTTGCCAGGTGCGCGCCCGCACCCTGCGGATGCCGGCCTGCTCACATGACTAGGCTGCCCCCGCCCCGCGCCCCGCGCGTGCCAATGCCAGCGCAAGCCTTGCTCCCACCTCGGCGTTGTGTTTCACAAGCGCGATGTTTGTCGCCAGGCTGCGTCCGCTCGTCAGCGCCTTGATGCGAGCCAGCAGGAAAGGCGTCACGGCCTTGCTGGTGATTCCCTGCGCCCTGGCCTCGGCAAGCGCCTGCCGAGTCAGCGCGTCGATCTCCCCGGACGTCATCGCTGCCGCTTGCGGCACCGGTGTGCTCAACACCACACCGCCCGCCAGGCCCAAGTCCCACTTGGTGCGGATGAAGCGTGCCTGCTCCGCCGCGTCGTCCAGCC
The DNA here is from genome assembly GCF_000611125.1 of Cupriavidus sp. SK-4. Taxonomy (NCBI): domain Bacteria; kingdom Pseudomonadati; phylum Pseudomonadota; class Betaproteobacteria; order Burkholderiales; family Burkholderiaceae; genus Cupriavidus; species Cupriavidus sp. SK-4. Next base: position 15,883 of record NZ_JFJW01000121.1, on the reverse strand, counting down.
TGAAGTCAGCACGAAAGCCGCTGTCGCGCGTGTAGAACGCAGCAACATTGTCTTGCTCACAACTGAGCACCGGCACACCGTGTGTTTCCAGGTATTCCAGCGTGAGTCCGATGTCCAGGATGGACTTCGCCCCGGCACAGACCACCACCACCGAGGTCCTGGCCAGTTCCTGCAGGTCAGCCGAGATGTCGAAGGTTTCCTGCGCACCGCGGTGCACGCCGCCAATCCCGCCGGTAACGAAGACCTCAATGCCCGCCAGCGCGGCACATATCATCGTGCCGGCCACGGTCGTGGCGCCGAGCCCGCCGCCGGCCAGCACGGCTGGCAGGTCGCGGCGGCTCACCTTGTGCGCCCGCTCCGAGCGCCCCAGCAGCTCCAGCTCGTCGTTCGAAAGCCCGATGCGGATTCGCCCGCCAATCAGCGCGATCGTCGCGGGCTCGGCTCCCAGGTCGCGGATCAGGGCCTCCACTTCGCGCGCCGTGCGAACGTTCTCCGGGTAGGGCATGCCGTGGGCGATGATGGTGGATTCGAGCGCCACGAGCGGGCGGCCGGCAGCCTGTGCAGCGGCCACAGGCGCGCTGAAGGTCAACCAGGAACGGGCAAGGTCGGCAACCATGTCGATGCTTTCGGTGGCGTGAGCCGCATAGTGTGCAGCACAAGGCTGGTCCATGAGATGCAAGCGCGGGACCACCTCAAGGCGCCAATGGTACCGCGAGCAGGAATCGGACGGCTGACTCTGGCACCCACTGAATCGCCTGCCCGCGGGTGCCACCTCATCACGGCCTGGAATATCGTTGTCATAGCCGGGCGGGGTGCTGCCGGGAACCTCACGCTGAGGTATGCTGCCGCTTTCGGATCGATTCTCTCCAGAGGGGCAAATGCGGCGCGTCGTGTTCAATCAGAAGGGTGGGGTCGGAAAATCGACCATTGTGTGCAATCTCGCGGCGATCAGCGCCAGCGAGGGCTTGCGCACCCTGGTCATTGACCTGGATGCACAAGGCAACTCCACCCAGTACCTGCTTGGCGCGCGGGCCGCGGAGGCAAGTCCGACCGCGGCGAACTTCTTCGAGACCTCCCTGACCTACAACTTCAGGCCGGTGGAATTTACGTCCTTTGTCCACCCGACGCCGTTCGAGAACCTCGATGTGATGCCGGCGCATCCTGACCTGGATTCCCTCCACGGCAAGCTCGAATCCCGCTACAAGATCTACAAGCTACGCGACGCCTTGCTCGAGCTGGAGGCAGTCTATGACGCCATTTACATCGACACGCCACCGGCCTTGAATTTCTACACCCGCTCCGCACTGATCGCCGTGGAGCGCTGCCTGATCCCGTTCGATTGCGATGACTTCTCGCGCCGTGCCCTCTACACGCTGCTCGATAACGTGAAGGAAATCCAGCAGGACCACAACGACGGGCTGCAGGTCGAGGGAATCGTGATCAACCAGTTCCAGCCGCGAGCCAGCTTGCCGCAGAAGCTGGTCGACGAACTGGTAAGCGAGGGCCTGCCAGTACTTGAATCGCGGCTATCTGCATCGGTGAAGATCCGCGAATCGCATCAGCATGCCACCCCCATGATCCATCTGGATCCGCGCCACAAGCTGGCGCAGGAATACGTGGCGTTGCACCGCGAGCTGGCTGGTTGAAGAATCGCCAGGGCGCGCCGAGATCGATTTCCCCACGCAATGACACTGCCGGCGTGAGCGTCCTCGCGGCCGGTCAGAACCGATGCCGCATCCCCGTGGTAACCACCACCTGATCGCGCCCGGCGGAAGTCGGGTAGCCGAAAATCGCCGCCGTAGTCGCGTCGCCCATAGCACGCTGGTAGCGCCCGATCAGGAAGATGTCAGTACGCTTGGACAGGAACTGGTCCACGAACAGCGTGAACTGCTGCCACTTCGGCGCCTGGCCGGACGAGTATTTGCCGCTGGCATATAGCCACGCCGCACCCAGATAGGTGTTGCGCACCACCTGGTAGTTGACGTTGAGGTGGTAGTTATCGATACGCAGGTCGCTGCCATCGGCATAGTTCAGGCGCGTGTCGGTCGCCAACGCGCCGATCTGGGCCTTGCCGGCGGTGTACATGCCACCCGCGGCGCTCACGCGTTGGCGGCGCACGCCCGCGCTGGGGGTTTCGATGCTGCGCTTGAACATGGTGCCGTAGTCGCCGACCACGGCGCCGCCGGTATTGTCGGCGCTACCCGGGTTATCCAGGGTGGTATGGGCCAGTGCCAGCTTGAGACCGTTGCGCTCGTAGTCCAAGCCGAAACTGTAGGCGCGGTTGTTGGCGATCTCGCCGGCCTTGTCGCTCGCTCCATACATGACCATTGCCTTCATGCCGCCCAGGTCGGGCGTCACGTAGGTGATGGCGTTCTGCACCCGGAAGGAGTTGAAGGCATTGTCGATATCGCCCACGCTGACCTCGTTGCCGGCGGTCTCGATCCGGCCCAGGAACTGGGGCACGGCGTCGTACTGCCGGCCCAGCGTGACGGTGCCGGCGCTGGCGCTGGAAATGCCCACGTAGGCCTGGCGGCCGAACAGGCGGCCGTTCTGGCCGAGGGCGCCGGTCTTCAGGCTGAAGCCTGACTCGAGCTGGAAGATGGCCTGCAGGCCCTGGCCCAGGTCCTCTTTGCCGCGCAGACCCCAGCGCGGGCTCTGCAGGTTGCCGCTGTCAGCCATGACAAGCGGATGGCCGCCGGCATTGCTGACATAGGCCACGCCGCCCGACAGCAGGCCGTACAACTGGATGCTCCCCTGCGCCTGCGCACAGGCCCCCATCGCCATCAGTCCGGTGCCGATGGCATATCGCTTGAACTTCAACTTACTCCTCCCCTTGTCTTCTTTTATATTCCGGCAATGCGCCGGCTGCCAATGGCCGGGCGCCTGCCGCTAACGCTATTCACGGATGCCGGCGCTCTCCACGATCCGGGCGTAGCGCCCCTGCTCGCGCTGGATGAAGGCGGCAAAGCCGGCAGCATCGCCATGGCCCGGCGTGACGCCCTGCTCTTTCATGATCCTGGCCACCTCAGGCGAGGCCAGGATGGCGTTCAACTCGCGGTTCAACCGCTCCACGATGGGCGCCGGCGTGCGCGCCGGCGCGAACAGGCCGGTCCAGCTGTTGATCTCGAAGCCCTTGAAGGCGGGCGTTTCCGCCACCGCCGGGACCTTGGGCAAGGCCTCCAGGCGCCGCGCCGAGCTGACGGCGATGCCCTTGATCTTGCCGCCCGTCACGTTCGGGATGGCCGAGGCGCTGATCAGCATGGCCAGGTCCACCTGCTGCCCCATCAGGTCGGTCACCTGCTGTGCGGCGCCGCGGTATGGCACGTGGGTGATATCCACCTTGGCCTGGGCCTTGAGCATTTCCATCGCCACGTGCAGCACGGTGCCGATGCCGGAGGTGGCGTAGGTCAGCTTGCCCGGCTGGGCGCGCGCCAGCTTCAACACCTCGTCCAGCGTGTTGGCCTGCAGGCCCGAGCGGGCCACCAGCACCATGGCGGCGGTGTTGACCAGGCCGATCGGCTCCAGGTCCTTGAGCGCGTCGTACTTGACCGCCGCCGGATTGACCAGCCGTGCGATCGCGATCGAGCTGTCCGCGCCCATCACCAGGGTGTAGCCGTCCGGCGCGGCCTGCACCGCGCGGCGCACGCCGATCACGCCGCCGGCGCCGGTGGTGTTGTCCACCACCACGGACTGGCGCAGCCGCTCGCCCAGCTTCTGCGCGAGCAGGCGTGCGATCACGTCGGTGCTGCCGCCTGCGCTGTATGGCACTACCAGGGTGATAGGCCTGGCGGCGGGCCAGGCCGCCTCGGCGGCCGTGGCCGCGGCGGGTACGGCAAGGGCGAGCGGCAGCAGCGCGCGGGTCAGCAGGCGGCGGAACCGCGAATGGGCAAAACGAGCAAGCATGGCAGGCTCCAGGAGAATCGGTCAGGTCGGGCCGAGCGGTCAGAACGGAAAAAACAGGGAACGGAAACGGACCAGGCTGCAGCCTCAGGCAGCCGGGGCCGCGAACAGCCTGGCGCGCAGCGCATCGAACTCGGCGCACTGTTGCGCCCGCCACGCACGGCGCGTGCTGTCGTCGATCCACGCGGCGTCCAGCCCGTTAAGCATGAACTCGCGCAGGTCGTCCAGGCCAAAGCCGAAATCGCGCACCATCATCCCCCAGGCCTGGCTGGCGGTGACGTGGTGCAGCACGGGGTCGTCGGTGTTGGGGTGCACACGCAGGCCCATGCCCGGCATATGGCGGATCGGGTGATCGAGCGCCCAGCGCTCGCGCGGCAGCGTGCGCAGGTAGTAGGAATTGGTCGGCACCACCGTGAAGACGATGCCGCGGTCCGCGCAACGCTGCGCGAACTCGGGGTTGTCAATGGCGGTGTAGCCATGGTCGATGCGATCCACTTGCAGCAGGTCCAGCGCGGTGGCCACATTGGTCCAGGGCGTGCCGAACTCGCCGGCGTGGGCAGTGGTCTTCAGCCCGGCGGCGCGGGCCTTGCGATAGGCCTCGGCGAACAGCTCGGGCGGCCGGTCATTCTCTCGGTAGTCGATGCCGATGCCGATCACCTCGTCGCGGCGGTCGGCGATGACCCAGTCGACCATCTCGACCGCCTCGGCGGGATCGGCTTCGCGGTCGATCGACGGCACCAGCCGCCCCACGATGCCAAACCCTGCCTCGGCATCGACGATCGCGCGCACGATGGCTTCCATGGCGGCGCGGTACGGAATGCCGGACTGTCTGACGGTGCCGGTGGGGTTCCAGAAGAACTCGCTGTAGCGGATGCCTTCGGCCGCCGCGTCCTGCAGGTACTCGAAGGCCAGCCGGTAGAGATCGTCCGGCTGCCGAATAAGCTGGCTGTCCAGCGCGCGCAGCACCCGCAATACGCCGACCGGCTTCTCGCCCCGGGTGTAGAAGCCCTCAATCTCTTCTTCCGAGAACGGCATGCCCTGCCGCCGCACCAGCTCGGTGAAGGTGGCGCGGCGCACGCAGCCGAACAGATGGCAGTGCAGCTCCACCTTGGGCAGCGCTCTCAGGAAGGTATCCAGCGGGTTTTCGGTCATGGCGCGGGGCCGCGTCTTGCGGGCCTGGAATCGACGAATGCCCGCATTCTAGGGAAGGATCGAAATCAAATAAAATCGATTAATTTTAGATTTTTATAAACTCATCTTATGACCGATCCGACCCGGCAAGCAGAGTTCCTGGCCCGCCAGCTGACCGTGCGGCAGCTGCGGGTCTTCCATGTGGTGGCGCGCCTGAAGAGCTTCAGCCGCGCGGCCGAAGAGCTGTCGCTGACCCAGCCGGCGCTCTCGGCCAGCGTCCGCGACCTGGAGCAGGTGCTGGCCACCCGACTCTTCGACCGGACCACGCACCGGGTCACGCTGACCGATGCCGGGGCGGCCGTGCTGCCCGTGGTCACCTGGCTGCTCAACAGCTACAGCCACGGCATGGACGACCTGCACCGGATCCTGTCGCAACAGTCACAGCCGCTGCGGCTTGGCGCCGTGCCGTCCGCCATGCACTTGCTGGCGCCGGCCCTGGCGCGCTGGCGCACGGAGCGCGGCGACGTGCGGGTGGAGGTTTCAGACATGCTGGGAGAGGCCCTTTTCCAGGCCATCTGCGACGGCGAGATCGATATTGGCCTGGGCTGGGTCACGCGGCCGGCGCCGGAGATTGCTGCCACGGATGTCGGCACTGACCAGCTGGTTGCCCTGCTGCCGCGGGACCATCCACTTGCCGACAGGCCCGCGCTGCGCTGGCAACAACTGAAGGACGAGCGGCTGGCCGTGTTCAGCCACGGCACCACGCATGAGTCGGCACTGGCGCTGCTGCAGCAGCAAGGCTTCCACGCCCATGCGGTGGACCGGCTGCAGTACAGCGAATCGCTCTACAGCCTGGTGCGCGCGGGGCTCGCGGTCGGTCTGCTGTCCCGGCTATACGCCCAGGGCATCAACGATGCGGCGCTGCGTGCCGTGCCCCTGGGCAGCCCCAGCTTCAAGCGCCGCGTGGCGTTGATGATGCGCAAGGAACCGGCGCCCAGGATGCCGGCGGCCGCCGACTGCTTCCGCTTCCTGTCCGGCGCGATCCGCTGCTGAGCGGCGCCCGTGCCGTCGCCAGGCCGGAAAAGATCAAGGTGTCAGATCCCCCTTCTTGGGGGGATTTGCGGTATTGAACTCTTGCAGTAGCCTTCAGCAACTCCCTCCGGGGACCAAATGCATCGCGCACTCTCGCGCAACGCGTCACGCACGAACAGTTTCACCGATTGCGTCGTAGTACTCGCGGCGTGGTTGCCTTGTCAGGAATATTCCTGCCCGTCCAGCCCCAGAGCATGTGAAAAACACGACGGAAGCCATCCAATGAACTGCCCGCGTGGCTGACTTATGTCGCTTAGGTGCAGTCGGCCAGGTAGTTGGCGGGCGGACAGTTCTCTCCGCCGCCCTAAACATCCCGGCATCCTATTCAACTCCGACGGTTCGTCGATGGAACAATGGCTATGAGGAAATGCTTTAGGGGTGTGCTTTTCGCGACGGTGTTGCCATCACTCGGCGGATGTATCACGGCTGGCGACTTCAACAAGAAGATCGCAGACACAGGCACGACGGTAGTCATTGGCTCGCCTGTCAGCGCTTGTGCACGTGCGAAAGCTGAATACGCCCTGTCTCCAACGACTATGCCGCCGGTCGCAGTGAATGCCAGCTTGTCGGGCAACCAGCGCAATCGCACTGATCTGCAACTCGGGCTGAGTATCCTGGCGTCCGCCACTTCCGGAAGCGCTGTGCCGGCGTCAGCTGCAGCATACGATGATCATGTCACGGGCTTTTCACAAGGGCTGTTCGCACGACTCGGGATTGATCCGAGCGGCATCGAGGTCAATCTCGACGCTCTTGCGCCTGATGCAGTGGATCGCGCCAATCAGGTACTGACTTCGACGCAGTTTCGAGACCTGGCGCCAGCGGACCCTGCGGTTACCTCGTCGAAATTTGGCGGCGGCGAAATTACCATCAGCCGCCGTGAATGGACCGGGATGATTCAGGACGTATCGTTCGCCACCAGCGGCGAAGGGTGGGTCGGTGCGGCAGCGCAAGCGTTGGGCCACTACGCGAAGACCTATGGACTCAACCAAATAACAACTACTACGCAGGCGCAAGATGCCGCTCAGGTGACACTGCGGCTCCTCGTGGCGCGCTATGTGTCGGATTACTTCCGGAATGGGAAAATCGTCACACTCGATTTTGACTACCCCGAGCTGAAGTCCAAGCTCCTTGACAAGCTCAAGAAGTCGATTAAGGACGAGACGGTCTTGACGGCTGCGGATGCCCAGATCGACCAGCTTGCCAAGGACCTCGGACAGCGGCTGTGCCAGGAGGAAGGTAAGGTCACCCCCTGCCGGATCCTGGGCGTACTGGGCGAGCAGACGTTTGTGAGTCGTGCGGGCAAGAGCTATGGATTTCCAGGTATGGCCGCCACGGTCGATCTGGCGGGGGACAAAAAGGTTTCAACAAACAAGCTCGACCCCAATGCGGTGGTTTCTGACTTGGTGCGTGTCCTGTTAGAGGCGACGGGTGACGACCGCATCCGCGTCCCTGGGGCAAAAAATTCGTCCCTGTGCAGGGCCTCCGCTTCCATGTGTGCAGGCAAGGACAACACTGACAAGCTCAAGCAAGTGGACAATATCGGCGACCGCGCCGAGGCTGGCACGTTTGCAGCCGTTGGCATTGCGATTCGAGGTGGCTGGCTGTTCTCGATCAACAATGAGGCGCTAGCCACTTCCATACAAACAGCAGTTGCCGTCGGCGTACGCAAAACCGCCGAAGGCGTGATGTGGTCGCGGCTCCAGAATTGTCCCGCCAATTTGGCCGCATTGGCATCCGTCGACGCGTCACCACGCACGGTCACATTGCGCCTGACGGAGTGATGCCGCGCGCGGCAAGCAGGAAGGGAGGACTCCTTGCCTCCCCGCAGTTGCGGGTCGAGTCTAACCCGCAGCCGAAAACAAAGTTAACGATGGATAGCCGCCTGCGTAAGCCTGAGAGCCGTCACTGCCCATCACGCAAATGAATGATTTCAACGCTCGACGGGCATTCGGACGATGTCAGGCCTGCAAATCGAATGATGCAGGTAGCTGCGCTGGGGTCTCCCTCAACGTATTTGTCCAGACCATGAGCGATTTTATTGGGGAATCTGACAGGGATGAGGCGGAGACGCGCGAAATGCTCCTCCATCCGAGCTCGGACGAAATGTTCGGATGTGCCTAGACTTGTGTCACCCCAAAAAGTGTCATGAAAGACAAAGAGCTTTGAGAGTGCCAGGTCCCAAGGATTTACTGTGAAAGCCAGATCAACGGGGTGATTTCCCCACTTGTCATAGATGGCTTGGCCAACATGTCCGCTCCCCACTGCCGGCGCAAATGCTGCGATCTTAATGCTACCAATGTTCGGGTTGTCCAGCGGTCGGACACGACCCTCCGGATCGTTTCCGAAATTGCCCTCATAGACAGGGTCGGCCACTGCTGAGAGGGCCACAGCCGTGCCCCGGGAGTGCACAAGAAAGCGGAGATCGACAGGCTTCGAAAGCCGATTCAAGATGGGCCGCAAACCCCTCTGGCCAGCATAGTTGGAGCTCAGAAGCGCATCCGGCCAGAAGGTAAGTCGCGTTTGCTCCGTCATGATCTCTGGGTTGCGCGTTCGAAGGCCGTCCCAGTAGACCTCAAGAATAACCGCCGGCTTCTCATTTCCAAGTAGGTTACGGGAAACGCTGTACAACCGTTGCGCGGATTCGAAGTCCTCATTGAAGCCATGCACCAGCACCAGGAGCGTGTCGCCAGCGGCAAGCTTCGAATTGAGCGCTGCAACAACGGCATCTTCCGCTTCCCGCCGTTGCTCTGGACCGTACAGTCGCCGACCGTGATCGCCATGTTCAAGAATGTCGCTCAGTGCAAAGCGAGAATTCACGCCCGGCGCCCGTTGCGGCCAGGGAACGCTGGAAGCGTCTCGGGGATAAACATCCCCAAGCTGGTCGAAAGCCACCCTCACGAGATTGCTGGAAGGCGCTGGCGCACCCGCCAACACATAGTCGGCGGGAGGCCGCACGTGCATGCCTCCGCATGCAGCGAGCAGCAGGCAACTGCAAATTGCCGTTATGAGCCTCTTCATTGAACTGTCCTTCCTCTTGATTTTTAGAATTTTTACACCCGCGCCCACGCGATAAAGGAAGCCGACGAGGCGACCGCCAGAGCAGAAAAAAGCCTGCGCGATGCTATCAAAAAGAACGCAGGATGTGCTGAGCACAGGCAATCCGCAGTCGCATCAATGAAGTCAGCAACAAAGGGATCGAGGGCTGCTGTCCATGCAGGGAACGCATAGGGGTCATCGGCCTTGTCGATGATGGCGGGACAAGCCCCCCGGGCTTACCCGGAGACGCGCCGATTGCCATTTCGCGGTGCGGAATACTCCGCCGCTTTCCTTGACGGTGCCTCGAAGCCTATGCAACAGTCGGTGAAAACGAACGATCGTGCGGGAATACTCCCGACACCTCGTCACCGGGTCGCAACGCCGCCGTCCATGCTGACGCGGCCAGTGCCCCGGCTTGCCGGGCGGCCAGCGCGCCGCATCGCACAGGAGACAACCATGCAGCACCTGCAACACGCATCTGCGCACCCGCACCGTGACCGCCACGGCGCGCCCTGGGCCAGGCCATCCCGTCCGCGCATCGCCGCGCGCGAGCCGGCGCTGCCGCCCGCCTGAGTTCCACCCCCGACTTCCTGACCGTGGCCGCGCCTGGCGCCGCCGCGACGGAACACGCACGGCCTTTGCCGCTGCGTGCCTGGTTTCCCGAACCGCACGAGGTACCCCTGTGGCATTGTTCCTTCAACAGTTCCTGAACGGCCTGACGCTGGGAGGCGTCTACAGCCTGGTGGCGCTTGGCCTGACGCTGGTCTACGGCATCCTGCACGTGCCCAACTTCGCGCACGGCGCCTTCTACATGGCCGGCGCCTATGTGTCGTACTTCCTGATGACATCGCTGGGCGTGAACTACTGGCTGGCGATGCTGGGCGCGGCGCTGGCGGTGGCCGTATTGTCGATGGCCGCCGACCGGCTGGTGTTCCACCCGCTGCGCAACTCGCCCGAGCTGCACGACATGATCGCCGCGATCGGCATCCTGCTGTTCCTGGAAGCCGGCGCGCAGGCGCTGTGGGGCGCGGACTTCCACCGCATGCCCACGCCCTATGGCCAGATCGTCGACGTGTTCGGGCTGACCGCGCCGCTGCAGCGCCTGCTGATCATCGGCGCCGCCTTTGCGCTGATGGTGCTGCTGCACCTGTTCCTGACGCGCACCATGACCGGCGCCACCATCATGGCCATGGCGCAGAACCGCGAAGGCGCCGCGCTGGTCGGCATCGACGCCACCCGCGTGACGCTGCTGGTGTTTGCCATCTCCGGCGCGCTGGCCGCAATCGCCGCCACGCTCTACGCCCCGATCAACCTGGTCTACCCCAGCATGGGCAACCTGGTGATCACCAAGGCCTTCGTCATCATCATCCTGGGCGGCATGGGCAGCATCCCCGGCGCCATCGTCGGCGGGCTGATCATCGGCATGGCCGAGAGCTTCGGCGGCTTCTACGTTTCCACCGACTACAAGGACATCATCGCCTTCGTGCTGCTGGTGGTGATCCTGTCGATCCGGCCGCAGGGCCTGTTTGCCGGCAAGACGGCCTGAGGAGCACAACACAATGAAAGCACTGCAAGGAAAAACCGGCTGGACGCTGCTGCTGGCGCTGGCCATCGCCTTCCCGCTGATCACGCCCAACAGCTACTACCTGACCGTGATGACGCTGGCCTTCATCTACGCCATCGCCACGCTCGGGCTGAACCTGATCACCGGCTACACCGGGCAGCTGAACCTGGCCCATGGCGGCTTCATGGCCATCGGCGCCTATACGCTGGGCATCCTGACGGTGGACCACCAGGTGCCATTCTGGCTGGCCTTCGTGCTGGCCGGGGTGGTCTGCATGGTGCTGGGCTATGTGGTCGGCGTGGTGTCGCTGCGCCTGAAGGGCCATTACTTCTCGATCTTCACCATGTGCGTGGGCTACATCATCTACCTGCTGATCGAGAAGTGGGAAAGCCTGACGCATGGCACGGTGGGCCTGATCGGCATCCCGGTGCCGGCGGCGATCGCGCCGCTCAGCTTTGACAGCGTGCAGGCGCAGTACTACCTGGTGCTGTTCTTCCTGGCGGTCGGCACCTTCCTGATGCACCGCATCGTCACCTCGCTGCTGGGCCGCAGTTTCATGGCGGTGCGCAACAGCGACGCCCTGGCCGAGGCGCTGGGCATCAACCTGATGCGCACCAAGGTGTTGTCGTTCGTGCTGTCGGTGGGCTACGCCGGCTTTGCCGGTGCGCTGTACGCCGGGCAGGTGCGCTTCCTGGGGCCGGATATCGCGCGCACCGACCTGACCTTCGACATGGTGATGTCGATGCTGGTGGGCGGCATCGGCACCATCTTCGGGCCGCTGCTGGGCGCGGTGCTGGTGCCGTGGATCACGCAGTCGCTGCAGTTCATGCAGGACTACCGCATGCTGGTGTTCGGCCCGGTGCTGATCCTGCTGATCATCTTCGTGCCGGACGGCATCGTGGGTTCCTGGCTGAAGAAGCAGGCACGCAAGGCCGCGGCCGAACGGCGCGGCAAGCTGGCGGCGCAGCCCCCTGCACAACCCGCCGCCCCTGTCCCGACCACCCGCGCCGGAGCCGACCATGCTTGAGATCCGCAACCTGACCAAGAAATTCGGCGGCCTGACCGCGGTGCACGATGTCTCGGTGACCTTCGAGCCAGGCCATATCAACGCCATCATCGGCCCCAACGGCGCCGGCAAGACCACCTTCTTCAACCTGGTAGCGGGCACGCATGCGCCCAGCTCCGGCCAGATCCTGTTCAAGGGCCAGGACGTGGCCGGCCTGCGCGCCGACCAGATCGCGCGCCTGGGCGTGGCCCGCACCTTCCAGGCCACCGCGCTGTTCGACCGCGCCACGGTGCTCGACAACCTGATCGTCGGCCACCGCCTGCGCACCCACTCCGGCCTGCGCGACGTGCTGTTCAACACGCGCCGCCTGCGTGAAGAAGAGCGTTTGTGCCGCGACAAGGCCGAAGCCGCGCTGGACTTCGTCGGCCTGTCGCACCTGGCGCACGAGGTGGCCGCCGATATCACGCAAGAGGCGCGCAAGCGCGTGGCCTTTGCGCTGGCACTGGCGACCGACCCGGAACTGCTGCTGCTCGACGAACCCGCCGGCGGCGTCAACCCGGAAGAGACCGTGGGCCTGGCCGAGCTGATCCGCAAGATGGTGCGCCATGGCAAGACCGTCTGCCTGATCGAACACAAGATGGACATGATCATGCGCCTCGCCGACAAGATCATGGTGCTGAACTACGGCGAGAAGATTGCCGAAGGCACGCCCGCGCAGATCCAGCAGGATCCGCATGTCATCGAGGCCTACCTGGGAGCCGACCATGTTGCAGCTTGAACGCGTCTCGCTGTCGTACGGCAGCTTCCGCGCCCTGGACAACATCACCCTGCACGCCGGCGCCGGGGAGCTGGTGGTGCTGCTGGGCGCCAACGGCGCCGGCAAGAGCTCGATCTTCCTGGCGATGAGCGCGATCCACCGCATCAGCGGCGGCAGCATGCGCTTTGACGGGCGCGAGCTGTCGGGCATGAAGCCGTCACAGATCGTGCAGGCGGGGCTGGTGCATTGCCCCGAGGGCCGCAAGCTGTTTCCGGCGATGAGCGTGGAGAAGAACCTGGTGCTGGGCGCCTACGTGCACCGGCGCGATGGCGCGGGCATCCGCAAGACGCTGGAAGAGGTCTATGAACTGTTCCCGATCCTGCGGCAGAAGAAGGACGACCCGGCCGGCTCGCTGTCCGGCGGACAGCAGCAGATGGTGGCGCTGGGCCGCGCGCTGATGAGCCGCCCGCGCGCGCTGTTGCTGGACGAGCCGTCGCTGGGGCTGGCGCCGCTGGTGGTCAAGCAGATGTTCGAGATCATCCAGCGCATCAACCGCGCCGGCACCACCGTGCTGCTGGCCGAGCAGAACGCCTACGCGGCGCTGGGGATCGCGCATCGGGCCTATGTGATCGAGAGCGGGCGCATCGTGATGGAAGGGGATCGGGATACGTTGCTGAAGGATGAGGGGATTCGGAAGGCGTATATCGGGGGGTAGCACCGGAATGACCGACTGTGTGCTCCCTCTCCCGCGTGCGGGAGAGGGTTGGGGTGAGGGCCAGGCGTACATGACGAAGTCCGGGCCTGTGGTATGCCAGCGCCTGCCCTCACCCGCTGCCCCTCTCCCGCAAGCGGGAGAGGGGCGCAAACCGAGCGGTCGTCAACGGATAGCAGACATAACAAGCGCAGTACTTTCAGGAGACAAGACAATGCAACACAACATCATGCGCCGTATCTTCCCGCTGGCCGCCACCGCGATGGCCGCCATGCTGGCCTCTGGCACCGCGCTGGCACAGGAAGTGGTCAAAATCGGCTATACCGGACCGCTGTCCGGCGGCGCCGCGCTGTATGGCAAGAACGTGCTGTCGGGCGTGCAGATGGCGGTGGACGAGATCAATGCATCCGGCCTGGAAGTCAAGGGCAAGAAGGTCAAGCTGGAGGTGGTGGCGCTGGACGACAAGTACTCGCCCGCCGAGGCCGCCATCAACGGCCGCCGCCTGGTGCAGCAGCACAAGACCCCTGCGGTGTTCGTCCCGCATTCGGGCGGCATCTTCGCGCTGCAGGCCTTCAATGAGCAGGAGAAGTTCCTGGTGATGGCCTACTCCAGCGTGCCGCGCATCACCGACGCCGGCAACAAGCTGACCATCCGCATCCCGCCCGCGTACACCGGCTATATCGAGCCCTTCGTCAAGGCACAGATGAAGCGCTACGGCAAGAACGTGGCGCTGGCCCCGGCCGACCACGACTACGCCAAGGCCTGGGTGCAGGCCTTCGTGCCGGCGTGGGAATCGGCCGGCGGCAAGGTGGTGGCCAACAACCCGATGTCGTACACCAAGGCCACGGACTTCTACAGCGGCGTGTCGCGCGCGATGAGCGAGAAGCCGGACGTGATGTTCGTCGGCGGCCCGTCGGAGCCGACCGCACTGGTGGTCAAGCAGGCGCGCGAACTGGGCTTCAAGGGCGGCTTTATCGTGATGGACCAGGCCAAGATGGACGAGATGGCCAAGGTCACCAACGGCCTGGGCATGCTGGAGGGTTCCATCGGCGTGCTGCCGCTGGTCAACGACAGCCGCCCCGCCGCGCAGAACTTCAACGCCAAGTACAAGAAGCTGCATGACGGGCGCGATGCCACCACCGAGATGTCGCTGAACTACACCATGGTGTACGCGCTGGCCGGTGCGATGAAGCTGGCCGGCACCACCAGCGACGCGGCAGCGATCCGGGCGAAGATGCCCGACGCGGTCAAGGGCCTGGCCAAGGAGGTCAACCCCAACGAAGTCGACGGCATCGACGCCAAGGGCGGTTCGATGGCCGACACCATCGTCGGCTGGGTGCAGAACGGCAAGATTTCGCAGGTCCGGCTGTCGGAGCTGGCGAAGTAAGCCACGCTGGGGCGCCGCCCGCGCGGCGCCGCGCAAGCAGAAACCCCGGCAGGCCGCGAGGCCTGCCGGGGTTTCTGCCTTCCGGGCTCCGTCAAGCGGGCCGTGCTACTGCCGGCGATCGCCGTCGCGCCCGTTGCGCGCCTCCATCTGGCCGCGTTAGTTCTGGGCGCGCTGTTGCTGCTGTTGCTGCTGCTGGCGCTGCTGCTCCATCTGCTGCCGCTGGCGCTCCTGCATCTGCCGTTGCTGGTCCTGCTGGTGCCGCTGCTGCTCTTGCATCGCACGCTGCTGCTCCTGCGCGGCACGCTGCTGCTCCTGCACGTGACGCTGCTGCTGTTCCGCTTGCTGGCGCTGCATAGCCTGCTGCCGTTGCTGCTCCTGCACCTGGCGTTGCTGCTCCTGCATCTGCCGCTGCTGTGCCATCTGCTGGCGCTGGGCCGCCTCGGCCTGCCGCTGCTGGGCCTCCTGCATTTGCCGCTGCTGCTCGAAACGCTGGCGCTGCATCTCCTGGCCCTGCCGCTGCTGCTCGGCCATCTGGCGCTGGCGCTCCACCTGCTGGCGCTGCTGGTCGGCGGCCTGGCGTTGCTGGGCTTCGGACTGACGCTGCTGCTCCATCTGCTGGCGTTGGATGTCCTGCGCCTGGCGTTGCCGCGATTCCTGCATCTGCCGTTGCTGCTGGGCTTCGGACTGGCGCTGCTGCTCCATCTGCTGGCGCTGGGCGTCTTGCGCCTGGCGCTGCCGCGATTCCTGCATCTGCCGTTGCTGCTGGCCGTCCTGCATCTGGCGCTGTTGCTGGGCTTCCTGCATTTGCCGTTGCTGCTCAAAGCGCTGCCGCTGCATTTCCTGCGATTGCCGCGCCGGATCGGGACGGTCCTGCCCATCCGCCCACTGGCGCTGCTGCATGCGCTGCTGATCCTGCTGGCGTTGCTGGTCGCGGGCCTGGTCCTGCCACTGGCGTTGCTGGGCGTCGCGTTGCTGGGCCTCCTGCTGTTGCCGCTGCAGATCAGGTCCCTGCCGCTGCTGCTCGCGCAGCGCGCGCTGCTGTTCCCGCTGCTGCTCCATCTGCTGGCGCTGCAAAGCCTGCTGCTGTTCGCGCTGCATGCCCTGCGCCTGCCGTTGCGCGTCGGCCGGTCCGCCCGGCTGGCCAACAAAGCCGCGGGCTTCGTCGGGCCGGCTGCTCTGGCCGCGGCCGTTGCCGCGCCAGGGTTCGCCCGGGGCGTTCGAATA
Source organism: Cupriavidus sp. SK-4 (assembly GCF_000611125.1). NCBI lineage: Bacteria > Pseudomonadati > Pseudomonadota > Betaproteobacteria > Burkholderiales > Burkholderiaceae > Cupriavidus > Cupriavidus sp. SK-4. Next base: position 74 of record NZ_JFJW01000121.1, on the reverse strand, counting down.
GTTGCGATCGCCACGCGCGGGGCCATCGGCATCGCCGCGGCCGGCGCGCGGCTGCGGCGATGCCTGGTCGCGCG
>NZ_JFJW01000120.1:37823-42069 GCF_000611125.1 Cupriavidus sp. SK-4 | reverse complement strand
CCGCCGGCCCCTGGGCCGGCGATATTCCCTGCTTATTCTTCCTGGAATGCTTCCTCACGCTTGGCCTTGATCGCCGGCATCGCCACGATCAGCACCAGCACTGCAGCGGCGATCAGCAGCCCCAGCGACAGCGGGCGCGTCACGAACACGCTGAAGTCACCACGCGACAGCAGCAGCGAGCGGCGGAAGTTCTCTTCCATCATCGGCCCCAGCACGAAGCCGAGCAGCAGCGGCGCGGGTTCGCACTTGAGCTTGATGAACAGGTAGCCCACCACGCCGAAGGCCGCAGTCTGGAACACGTCGAAGGTGGTGTTCTGGACCGAGTACACGCCGATGCAGCAGAACGTCAGGATGGCCGGGTACAGGTAGCGGTAAGGCACCTTCAGCAGCTTCACCCAAATGCCGATCAGCGGCAGGTTCAGCACGATCAGCATCAGGTTGCCGATCCACATCGAGGCGATCAGGCCCCAGAACAGCGACGGGTTGCTGGTCATCACCTGCGGGCCGGGCTGGATGTTGTGGATGGTCATCGCACCCACCATCAGCGCCATCACCGCGTTGGGAGGAATGCCCAGCGTCAGCAGCGGGATGAAGGAGGTCTGCGAAGCCGCGTTGTTGGCCGATTCCGGACCCGCCACGCCTTCGATCGCACCCTTGCCGAATTCCTGCGGATACTTGGAGGTCTTCTTCTCCAGCGAGTAGGCAGCAAACGAAGCCAGCGATGCACCGCCGCCCGGCAGGATGCCCAGTGCCGAGCCCAGCAGCGTGCCACGCAGCACCGCCGGGATCATGCGCTTGAAGTCTTCCTTGGTCGGGAACAGGTTGGTGATGTGGTCGGTGAAGGTCTCGCGGTGTTCCTTCTGCTCCAGGTTGGCGATGATTTCAGCAAAGCCGAAGATACCCATTGCCACCGAGACGAAGTTCAGGCCGTCGGTCAGTTCCGGCACGTCGAACGAGAAGCGCGCGGCGCCCGAGTTCACGTCGGTGCCGACCAGGCCCAGCAGCAGGCCCAGCACGATCATGGCGATGGCCTTGACCAGCGAACCCGAAGCCAGCACCACGGCGCCGATCAGGCCCAGCACCATCAGCGAGAAGTATTCGGCGGGGCCGAACTTGAACGCCAGTTCCGACAGCGGCGCGGCAAAGGCGGCCAGGATCATGGTGGCCACGCAGCCGGCGAAGAACGAGCCCAGCCCGGCTGTGGCCAGCGCCACCCCCGCTCGTCCTCGCCTTGCCATCTGGTAGCCGTCGATGGTTGTCACCACCGAGGACGATTCACCAGGCAGGTTCACCAGGATGGCGGTGGTCGAGCCGCCGTACTGGGCGCCGTAGTAGATACCGGCCAGCATGATCAGCGCGGCCACCGGGGGCAGCGTGTAGGTCACCGGCAGCAGCATGGCGATGGTGGCCAGCGGCCCCAGGCCCGGCAGCACGCCGATCAGGGTACCCAGCACGCAGCCCAGGAAGGCGTACGCGAGGTTCTGGAAGGTCAGGGCGGTGGAGAAGCCCAGACCCAGGTTGGCGAGTAGTTCCATGTTGGCGGCCTCCTTAGCTTGCCAGGAAAGCCGGCCACACCGGCATCTGCAGGTTGATGCCGTAGACGAAGGCGCCCAGGCTGATCAGCACCAGGATGATGGCGTTGAGGATGGCACCCTTCCAGCTGAATTCATGGCTGGCCATCGACGACACCAGCACCAGCACCAGCACCGACAGCACCATGCCCAGCGGCTTGAGCAGCAGGCCGAACAGCACGACCGAACCGAGGATCCACAAGAGCGTCTTGATGTCCCAGCGGGCCAGGCTGTCTTCTTCCGACTTGGAAGACAACGAGCCCCACAGCACCAGCACGCCCAGCAGGGCGAGCACGATGCCGAGCCAGAACGGGAAGTATCCCGGTCCCATTTTTGCGGCGGTTCCCATGGAATAACCGCGCGCGACCCAGGAAAAGCCGAATCCGACCAGGATGAACATCAGGCCGGAGGCGAAGTCCTTTTGGCTACGTATGCGCAAAGTGAATCTCCTCGATAAGACTGCTTGAAATCTCAGGAGGGTTCCCTTCCGCTGCCTTCGTTGCGGTGCATCATGCGGCAGTTTGCGGGAGCTCTCCTACGGGCAGGGTGGAAGTTAAGGGGGCGACCTTTCAGCTACCTTTCAGATGTCTGCAAACAGGGTCATGCTGAGGGTATCCCCTAGTGAAAGAGCGCTTAAAAGTGCCGCTAAGCCAAGCTGGGAGCGGGTTGGCGGGCAGAGGCGCGAGTCGCTGCGCTATCATCCGGGGCGGTCTTGCGCCGCGCGGCGCTCCCCGCCGCTGAAAGGTTTGAAAGGTTCCGCAAGGAACCACTACGCAACGCAAGGAGCGGTTTGGAGAGCATTGACCACGTCATTCTGATCGGCGCCGTCGTGATGTCGCTGGGCATCGTGCTGGGCGCTTTCTCGGCACGCCTGGGCGTGCCGTTCCTGCTGGTCTTCCTGGCCGTGGGCATGCTGGCCGGCGTGGACGGGCCGGGCGGCATCCGCTTCTCCGATACCTGGCTCAGCTTCCTGGTCGGCAACCTGGCGCTGGCGGTGATCCTGCTCGATGGCGGGCTGCGCACGCGCTTTGCCACCTTCCGGGTGGCGCTGAAGCCTTCGCTGTCGCTGGCGACCGTGGGCGTGCTGGTGACGGCAGGGCTGGTCGGCGTGTTCGCCGCCTGGCTGCTGGGCATCGACTGGCGGCTCGGGCTGCTGCTTGGTGCCATCGTCGGCTCGACCGACGCAGCCGCGGTGTTCTCGATGCTCAATAGCAGCGGCATCCGGCTGAAGGACCGGGTGGCGAGCGTGCTCGAGATCGAGTCGGGCATCAACGACCCGATGGCGATCTTCCTGACCCTGACGCTGATCGAATGGCTGACCGCACCTGACGGCCTGACGCCGCTGGGCCTGGTCACGCGGCTGCTGGTGCAGTTCGGCGTGGGCGGGATGCTCGGCCTGGCGCTCGGCTATTGCCTGGCCCGCGTGCTGGAGCGCATCCGCGTGGCCGAAGGGCTGCAGGCGATCCTGCTGTGCTCGGGCGGCGCGATGGTGTTCGCGCTCGTGCAGAGCGCCGGCGGCAGCGGCTTCCTGGCGGTGTACCTGACCGGCATGCTGATCGGCAACCGCGAGCGCGCGGTGACGTCGGACACCATGCGCGCCATGGACGGCATGGCCTGGCTGGCGCAGTCGGCCATGTTCCTGCTGCTGGGCCTGCTGGTGGCGCCGCACCGGATCTGGGAGGTGGCAGGCCCGGCAGTGGCGGTGGCGGCCTTCCTGATGCTGGTGGCGCGGCCGGTGGCGGTGTGGCTGGCGCTGCTGCCGTTCCGCTTCAATGCGCGCGAGACCGGATTTATCGCCTGGATGGGCCTGCGCGGCGCGGTGCCGATCGTGCTGGCGCTGTTTCCGCTGCTGCGCGAGGTGCCGCAAGCGGGGCTGCTGTTCCGCATCGCCTTTGCCGTGGTGCTGGCCAGCCTGCTGTTCCAGGGCACCACGGTGTCGGTGGCCGCGCGCCTGGCGCGCGTGCGGCGCCCCGGCTACCCCGAGCCGCTGGCGCGTTCGCGCCTGCGCGGCACGCGCGCGCCGATCCTGGAGGTGATGCAGTTCGAGGTGGGGCCCAATGCGCCCGTGGAGAACGTGCGTGCCGACCAGCTGGAGCTGCCGCCGCACTGCCGGCTGCTGACGGTGGCGCGCGACGATGCGCTGGCGGCGCTGGACCAGACCGTGCTGCGCGCCGGCGACAGCGTCTCGGTGATGGCGCCGGTGACGACCCTGCCGATGCTGTCGGCGCTGTTCCAGGCGGCGGGCCGCGCGCCCACCTGGGAGCAGGCCTCGCATGATTTCCTGTTGTCGGGCGATGCGCTGCTGCGCGACGTCGCGGCGCTGTACGGCACGCGCGCGCTGACCCCGGAAGAGGAGCCGCTGACGCTGGAGTCCGCCATGCAGCGGGCCTTCACCTCGCCGCCGGTGGAGGGTGACAGCGTCGCGATCGCCGGCCTGCCGCTGACGGTGACGCGCATGGAGGGCGCGCAAATCCTGCAGGTGGGGCTGTTGCTGCCGCGGCTGGAGGGGGATTCGGGCGGGCGGCTATGGCCGCGGCGGAAAAAGGATGGTATGGGAGCGGGCAGGGCTGATAGCGTTTGACGACGCCTGCAGCATGCTCCCCTCTCCCGCGTGCGGGAGAGGGGTGGGGTGAGGGCGGGCGCTTGCCGGAGCCACAGCGCTGGAAAAAACCGAA
>NZ_JFJW01000120.1:27212-37749 GCF_000611125.1 Cupriavidus sp. SK-4 | reverse complement strand
AACACCTTGCTTAGGCTAGCTCGGGCGGCTTGGGAGCACCCAACACCGCTCTCCTTTTCGTGTCTGGGGGTCAGTCCACCTTCGCCCCGGATACCTTCACGATCTGCGCATATTTCTTCAGTTCGCGCTGGATCAGCGCCGCGAACTGCTCGGGCGTGGTCGGTGCCGGCTGTGCGCCGATGCGGGCCAGGCGTGCCTTCATCTCGTCGGTCTTCAGGATTGCCACGATCTCATGGTTAAGCCGCTCGACGATCTCGCGCGGGGTGTTGGCCGGCGCAAACACGCCGAACCACGTCGAGATGTCGAAGCCTTCCAGGCCCAGCCCCTTGCCGGCTTCCGCGATGGTCGGCAGTTCCGGGAAGGCCGCGGCGCGGCTGGCGGTGGTGACCGCAAAGGCCTTCAGCTTGCCCGCCTTGATATTGGCCGAGGCCGAAGCCAGGTTGTCGAAGATCAGGTCGGTCTGGCCCGACAGCACCGACAGCTGTGCCGGTGACGCGCCGTTGTACGGGATATGGACCATGCTGATCTTTGCCATGCTCTTGAACAGCTCGCCCGACAGGTGGCCGGCGCTGCCGTTGCCGCCCGAGGCGTAGTCCAGCTTGCCCGGATTCTTGCGCGCGTACGCGACCAGGTCGCGCACGTTGTCGATGTGCAGCTCGGCAGCCTTGCCCGGGTGCATCACCAGCACGTTGGGCACGTCGGCCACCAGCGTGATCGGCGCGAAGTCCTTGACCGGGTCATACGGCATCTTGCTGAACAGCGTCGGGTTGATGGCGTGCGTGGCGACCGCGCCCATGACGATGGTGTAGCCGTCGGCCGGCTGCTTGGCGACGTAGTCCGCGCCCAGGTTGCCGCCCGCGCCGGGCTTGTTTTCCACCACCACCGGCTGGCCCAGGCTGTCGCGCAGCTTCTCGCCGATGGCGCGCGCGACGGTGTCGAGCGGGCCGCCGGCGGGGTAGGGCACCACGAAGCGGACCGGCTTGGTCGGGTAGGCATTGGTGGCCGCCACGGCGGCGGCGGGCAGCAGGGCCGCGGTCAGCGCGGCGGCAAGCAGTTTCTTCAGCATGTCTCGGACTTCAGGGGATTGGGATTCTTATCTGGCGCCGATGCCCCGCGCCATCATGACCGCGCACAGCGGCAGCAGGATCACCAGGTGGGCTTCGATCATCACCCAGCGGCGGGCGGCCTTTAGCTCGGACGGCGGTGGCACGTAATCCGGCAGCCGGCGCGCCTGCTTGCGCCAGCGCGCGATGGCGAAGGTCGGCGGCAGCGAGCACAGCGCGATCAGCACGAACACGCCCACCTTGGCGTGGAACCACGGGTTGTGCAGGTAGAAGTCGACGCCCTTGGCGCCGTAGAACAGGCGCAGCAGGCCGGTGCCCAGCACCACCATCGCCGACAGGAAATAGAACAGGTCGTACAGCGACAGGCGCCGCACCGCGGCCGGCGTGATTTCCGGGCGCAGCACCACGGCCTCGGCGGCCATCAGGGTGATCAGGACGAAGATCGCAAGGAAATGCAGGAAGGACAGTATGGCGTCGGTCAGCATGGATTCTCCTTTGCCTTTGCTTCAGTGGGACTGAACTGCTTCGGGAAGGCACCGACGGGGCCCCCAGGGCCGCCCGCCGGCAGGAGGAGAATCTTACAGCACACCCTTTGCACGCAGTGCTTCGATCTGCTCAGGGCTGTAGCCCAGCGTGTCAGCCAGCACCGTGTCGGTGTGCTCGCCCAGCAGCGGCGGGTGGCGCAGCGCCTGCGGGGGCGTGGCGCTCATCTTGATCGGGCTGCCCACCAGCTTGACCTCGCCGGCGCTGGGGTGGGGCAGGTCCACGCGCAGGCCGCGCGCCTTGACCTGGTCGTCCTCGAACACGTCGTCGAGGGTGTTGATCGGGCCGCACGGCACGCCGGCGGCCTCCAGGTCGCGGATCCACTGGGCGCGGGTGCGCGGGCGCACCATCTCGGCCAGGATCGGCACCAGCACGTCGCGGTTGGCCACGCGCTGCGGGTTGGTGGCAAAGCGCGGGTCGTCGGCCAGCTCGGGCTTGCCGCCGTCGGTGACGAACTTGCGGAACTGCCCGTCGTTGCCCACCGCGACGATGATCCAGCCATCGGCGGCCTGGAAGGTCTGGTAGGGGACGATATTGGGGTGCGCATTGCCCCAGCGGCGCGGCGCCTGGCCGCTGGCCAGGTAGTTGGTGTTCATGTTGGCCAGCATCGCCACCTGCACGTCCAGCAGTGCCATGTCGATGTACTGGCCCTCGCCGGTGCGGTCGCGGTGCGCCAGCGCCGCCAGCACGGCGATGGTGGCGTACTGGCCGGTCATCAGGTCGGAAATGGCCACGCCGGCCTTCTGCGGGCCGCCGCCGGGCAGGTCGTCGCGCTCGCCGGTCAGGCTCATGAAGCCGCCCATGCCCTGGATGATGAAGTCGTAGCCCGGGCGCGCGGCGTACGGGCCGGTCTGGCCGAAGCCGGTGACCGAGCAGTAGATCAGGTCGGGCTTGACCTGCCTGAGCGACTCATAGTCCAGGCCGTACTTCCTGAGCTGGCCGACCTTGTAGTTCTCCAGCACCACGTCGCTCTGCGCCGCCAGCTCGCGCACGATCTGCTGGCCTTCCGGCGTGCTGATGTCGCACGTCACCGAGCGCTTGTTGCGGTTGGCGGCAAGGTAGTAGGCGGCTTCGGCGGTGTCGCGGCCGTCCTCGTCCTTGAGCCAGGGCGGGCCCCAGGTGCGGGTGTCGTCGCCGGCGCCGGGGCGCTCGACCTTGATCACGTCGGCGCCGAAATCGGCAAGGTTCTGGGCGCACCACGGCCCGGCAAGGACGCGGGTCAGGTCGAGGACGCGGAGATGGCTTAAAGCTCCCATGGCGGTAGTCAGTGCAGTGGGTAAGGCGGGGGATCGGTCGGAACAGCGAGAGGTCGGCGCGCCCCTGGAAACAGAGGCCGGCGCGGGTTGCCTGCACTGTACCACCGGCAAATCGCCGGCGCGGCTTTGAGTGCTTTATAAGGCGCTTATGAAGATGGGATTTGGGCGATAGCCGGCCGGCTCCCCGGCGCCATGCCTGAAGCGCCCGGCGGGCTGCCTTGCCCGTATAATCAACGGTTTGCAAATCCCATACTGATTCGTCGCGCCCGGCCACGCCAGGGCAAGCGTCCGCCATCCCATGAAAGTCTCAGACATTCGCAGCAAGTTCCTGCAGTTCTTCGAATCGAAGGGCCATACCGTGGTCCGCTCGTCCAGCCTGGTGCCGGCGAACGACCCGACGCTGCTGTTCACCAACTCCGGCATGGTGCAGTTCAAGGACGTGTTCCTGGGCACCGACAAGCGCCCGTACACCCGCGCCACCTCGGCGCAGCGCTCGGTGCGCGCCGGCGGCAAGCACAATGACCTGGAGAACGTGGGCTACACCGCGCGCCACCATACGTTCTTCGAGATGCTGGGCAACTTCTCGTTTGGCGACTACTTCAAGCGCGATGCCATCCTGTACGCATGGGAACTGCTGACCAAGACCTACCAGCTGCCGGCTGAAAAGCTGTGGGTGACGGTCTACGCGGAAGACGACGAGGCCTACGACATCTGGGCCAAGGAAGTGGGCGTGCCGGCCGAGCGCATCGTGCGCATCGGCGATAACAAGGGCGCGCGCTACGCCTCGGACAACTTCTGGCAGATGGCCGACACCGGCCCGTGCGGCCCGTGCTCGGAAATCTTCTACGACCACGGCCCGGACGTGTGGGGCGGCCCCCCGGGATCGCCCGAGGAAGACGGCGACCGCTACATCGAGGTCTGGAACCTGGTGTTCATGCAGTTCAACCGCGACGAGCAGGGCAACATGACGCCGCTGCCCAAGCCGTGCGTGGACACCGGCATGGGCCTGGAGCGCATTGCCGCGGTGCTGCAGCACGTGCACAGCAACTATGAGATCGACCTGTTCCAGGCACTGATCAAGGCCGCCGCGCGTGAAACCCATATCGACAACCTGAACCAGAACTCGCTCAAGGTCATTGCCGACCATATCCGCGCGTGCTCGTTCCTCATCGTCGACGGCGTGATCCCCGGCAACGAAGGCCGCGGCTACGTGCTGCGCCGGATCATCCGCCGCGCCATCCGCCATGGCTACAAGCTGGGCCAGAAGACCCCGTTCTTCCACAAGATGGTGGCCGATCTGGTCGAGCAGATGGGCCAGGCTTATCCCGAACTGGCTGAAGCCCAGTCGCGCGTGACCGAAGTGCTGAAGGCCGAGGAAGAGCGCTTCTTCGAGACCATCGAAAACGGCATGTCGATCCTTGACGCCGCGCTGGCCGACCTGAAGCTCAAGGGTGGCAAGACGCTGGACGGCGAACTCGCATTCAAGCTGCACGACACCTTCGGCTTCCCGCTGGACCTGACGCAGGACGTGTGCCGCGAGCAGGAAATCGGCGTGGACGAGGCCGCCTTCGACGCCGCCATGAACCGCCAGCGCGAGCAGGCCCGCGCCGCCGGCAAGTTCAAGATGGCCGCCGGCCTGGAGTACACCGGCGACAAGACCGTGTTCCACGGCTACGACAAGCTGGAACTTCCGCAAGCCAAGGTCACCGCGCTGTATGTGGACGGCGCCGCCGTGAACGCCATGCAGCCGGGCCAGACCGGCGTGGTGGTGCTCGACAACACCCCGTTCTACGCCGAATCCGGCGGCCAGGCCGGCGACCAGGGCGTGCTGACGGCTGGCAACGCCAGCTTCGCCGTGGCCGACACCACCAAGATCCAGGCCGATGTGTTTGGCCACCAGGGCACGCTGCAAGGCGGCGCGCTCAAGGTGGGCGATGCCGTGTCGGCGCAGGTCGACGCGCAGCGCCGTGCGCGCACCGTGCGCAACCACTCGGCCACCCACCTGATGCACAAGGCCCTGCGTGAAGTGCTGGGCAGCCACGTGCAGCAGAAGGGCTCGCTGGTGGATGCGGACAAGACCCGCTTCGACTTCTCGCACAACGCCGCGCTGACGGACGAACAGATCCGCCGCGTGGAAGAGATCGTCAACGCCGAGATCCTGCGCAACGACGACACGCACGCCGAGATCATGCCGTTCGACGACGCGGTCAAGAGCGGCGCGATGGCCCTGTTCGGCGAGAAGTACGCCGACGACGTGCGCGTGCTGTCGATCGGCACCTCGAAGGAACTGTGCGGCGGCACCCACGTGCACCGCACCGGCGATATCGGCCTGTTCAAGATCGTGATGGAGGGTGGCGTTGCCGCCGGCATCCGCCGCGTGGAAGCCATTACCGGCGACAACGCGCTGCACTACCTGCAGGGCCTGGACGCCAGGCTGAACGAAGCCGCCGCCGTGCTGAAGGCCCAGCCGTCGGAGCTGGTGCCGCGCATCGGCCAGGTGCAGGACCAGGTGCGCGCGCTGGAGAAGGAGCTGGAACGCCTGAAGAGCAAGCTGGCCGCCTCGCAGGGCGACGAGCTGGCCGCGCAGGCGGTCGACATCAAGGGCCTGAAGGTGCTGGCCGCGCAACTGGACGGCGCCGACGTCAAGACCCTGCGCGAGACCATGGACAAGCTCAAGGACAAGCTGCAGAGCGCGGCCATCGTGCTGGGTGCGGTGTCCGACGGCAAGGTCAGCCTGATCGCTGGTGTCACGGCCGATGCCACGGGCAAGGTCAAGGCCGGCGAGCTGGTCAACTTTGTCGCGCAGCAGGTGGGCGGCAAGGGTGGTGGCCGTCCCGACATGGCCCAGGCTGGCGGCACCGAGCCGGCCAAGCTGCCGCAGGCGCTGGCTGGTGTCAGCGAGTGGGTGGCGGGCAAGATCTGACTGGCTGAGGGGCGCGACCCCCTCAGGCCCGGCAACTGCTAATGGCGCTTCGGCGCCATTTTCTATGGGCGCTCGTCGCCGGGCGGTTTGCCGGCGAGCCGGGTGAGAATGTCGATCGGCAGCGGGAAGACGATGGTGGAGCTCTTGTCCCCTGCAATCTGTGTCAGCGTCTGCAGGTAGCGCAGCTGCATGGCCTGCGGCTCGCGCGCCAGCATCTGGGCCGCTTCCAGCAGCTTCACCGAAGCCTGCAACTCGCCCTCGGCATGGATCACCTTGGCGCGCCGCTCGCGTTCGGCCTCGGCCTGCCGCGCAATCGCGCGGATCATGGTTTCGTTCAGGTCGACATGCTTGATCTCGACGTTCGAGACCTTGATGCCCCAGCCGTCGGTCTGGGCGTCCAGCGCCTGCTGGATGTCGAGGTTGAGCTTCTCGCGCTCGGCCAGCATCTCGTCCAGCTCGTGCTTGCCCAGCACCGAGCGCAGCGTGGTCTGCGCCAGCTGGCTGGTGGCTTCCAGGAAGTTCGCCACCTGGATGATGGCGCGTTCCGGATCGACCACGCGGAAGTACACCACCGCATTGACCTTCACCGAGACGTTGTCGCGCGAGATCACATCCTGCGGCGGCACGTCCATCACCACCGTGCGCAGGTCCACCCTGACCATCTGCTGCACGGCGGGGATCAGCAGGACCAGGCCCGGGCCCTTGACCCGCCAGAAGCGTCCGAGCATGAACACCACGCCGCGTTCGTATTCGCGCAGCACGCGGAACGAGGTGATCACCAGCAGTGCCAGCAGGAAGATCAAACCGCCGAAGCTGAATCCGTAGGCCATGGTCAGGCTCCCTTGTCTGGCGTCGGTTGGGGTGGAGTTGTCGGGACAAGCGGGGCGTTGCCGGCGGCGATCACCTCAAGCACCAGGCCCTTGCGCGCGGTGACGACCACCGGCGTGCCGCGCGGCAAGGAGCTGGCGCTGTGCACGCGCCAGGTCTCGCCGCGCACCGTGGCCCAGCCTTCCTCGCGCAGGTCGTCCAGCATTTCGCCGCGGGCGCCGACCAGGGTGTCGGCACCGCTGACCACCGGGCGCTTGCGCGAGCGCACCAGCATCGCCGACATGCCGAACACGAAAATCGCGGACAGCGCCGACATCGCCGCCACCATCGGCAGCGGCACGCCGAAGCCCGGCACGTCGGTGTCGATCAGCATCACCGCGCCAAAGGCGAAGGCGATGATGCCGCCCACGCCCAGCGCGCCGAAGGTCGGCAGGAACAGCTCCGCCACCATGCAGCCGATGCCCAGCGCCACCAGCGCCAGCCCGGCGTAGTTCACGGGCAGCATGTGCAGCGCGAACAGCGCCACCAGCAGGCAGATCGCGCCGGCAATGCCGGGCACCACCATGCCCGGCGTGGAGAATTCGAAGATCAGGCCGTAGATGCCGATCATCAGCAGCAGCAGTGCCACGCTGGGCTCGGTGATCACGGCCAGGAAGCGGTTGCGCCAGTCGGGTTCCAGCGTCACCACCGGCGCATTGGCGGTGCGCAGCACGCCGGCCTTACCGCCGGCGGCGCTGACCTGGCGGCCTTCGACCTGGCGCAGCAGCGCGGGCAGGTCGGAGGCGACCAGGTCGACCACGCGCTGCGCCAGGGCCTCGTCGGCCGACAGGCTGACCGATTCGCGCACCGCGCGTTCGGCCCACTCGGCATTGCGTCCGCGCAGCTGGGCCAGGCCGCGGATATAGGCCGAGGCATCGTGCATTTGCTTGCGTTCCATCGCGTCGCCCCGCGCTGGTTCGCTGGCGGGGGCGGAGGCGGGCTTGGCGCCGGGCAGGGTCTCTGGCTTCTGCGGCCCGCCAATGCCGACCTGCACCGGGGTGGCCGCGCCCAGGTTGGTGCCCGGCGCCATCGCCGCGATATGGCTGGCGTAGAGGATGTAGGTGCCGGCACTGGCCGCGCGCGCGCCGCCGGGATAGACGTAGCTGGCCACCGGCACCGGCGAGGCCAGGATGGCCTGGATGATCTCGCGCATCGAAGCGTCCAGCCCGCCCGGGGTGTCCATTTCCAGCACCACCAGCTGGGCGCCGCCTTCGCGCGCGCGTTGCATGCTGCGCAGGATAAAGCTTGCGCTGGCGGGGCTGACCGCACCCTTGAGCGGAATCACGTAGACCGGCGCGGTTGCCGTGGTCGTGACGGCGGCGGCGGGCGCCGAGGCGCCGGAGGGCGGCGCCGCACGGGCACCTGGGCCGGCGAGGGCAACGGCGCCGCACGCCAGCGCCAGGCCGGCCAGCAGCCGGCCGGACATCGGCCGAAGGGCCCGCAGCAGCGCGGTGGCAGGTTTCATGAGAGGGGCGGGGCACGCAAGGTGCCGTGATGGCGCCACTTCAAGTGTAGGCCACCGGGCACATCTTGCACGCGGGCTGCCTCGGGCCCGCGCGCCGGGCGCTCAGGCCGCCGCCAGGTCAGGCCTGGCCGAGGGGCCGGGTGAGTGGGCGGTGAGGGTGTCGATCAGCGCATGCAAGGCCGTGCTGGCCATGGACGGATGCCAGGCCAGCAGCGTGCGCACGCGGCCGGCCGCGCCCAGGCTGTGCTGGCGGATGGCGGGCAGGTCGCGGTACAGCCCCAGCACCGAGCGTGGCACGATCGCCGCACCGATGCCGGCCGCCACGCAGGCGACGATGGCATGGTACGAGCTAAGTTGCAGCACGCGCGGCGTCGGCGCATCGCCGATCACATACCAGTTCTCCAGTCGGGCGCGGTAGTTGCAGCCGGGCTCGAACGCCAGCAGCGTCGGCACCTCCAGGTCGGCCGCGGTGCGCACCGGGCAATGGTGGGCACGCGTGATCACCACCAGCTCTTCCTCGAACACCGGGACGGCGCTCAGCGCCGGGTCGGTCAGCGGCTCGGCGACAAAGGCGCATTCCACCTCGAAGCGCGCCAGCGCATCCAGGGCCTGGCGCGTGGCCAGCGTCACCAGCTCCAGCTGTACCGCGGGCCAGGCCTGATGGTACGCGGCCAGCACACTGGGCAGGCGGCTGGCGGCGGTGCTCTCCATCGAGGCAATGCGCAGCCGGCCGTGCGGCCGCGCCGGCAGCACCGCCTGGCGTGCCTCTTCGGTCATGCTGAGGATGCGGCAGGCATAGTCGAACAGGGTCTGCCCGGATGGCGTCAGCACCATGCGCCGGCCGTCGCGCACGAACAGGTCGACCCCGAGCGACTGCTCCAGCTGGCGGATGCGCGTGGTGACATTGGACTGCACCCGGTGCAGCCGCTCGGCCGCACGGGTGATGCCGCCGGCTTCGACGACGGCGCGGAAGATCTCGAGGGCGGCAAGGTCCATGCGGGACTCCTGAGGCTATCCATCTCTTATCAAGATGGCTGGCATCTTGATAATTCATTTTTGGGGATGATAAAGCCAGCGTAGCATACAGCCATCGCAATGCAACCGCTGGCCGCCGCCAGCCCCAGCCATGCCGAACCCCCACAGCCTCGACCCTGAACACCCCGCCGCTGCGCGCGTGGCCACCCGGGCGTCGGCACGGCGCGAAGCCGGCGCGGTGGCCGTGGCCATGGCCGGCCTGGTGTCGCTGGCGGTGGTGATGGGCATCGGCCGCTTTGCCTTCACGCCGCTGCTGCCGATGATGCTGCATGACGGCACCGTCACGCTGCATCAAGGCGGCTGGCTGGCCACGGTCAACTACATCGGCTACTTCGCTGGTGCCGCAGTGTGCATGTTCATCCGGCCCGACGCGGTGCGCATGGTGCGCTGGGGCCTGGCCGCAACGGTGCTGCTGACGCTGGGCATGGCCCTGCCGGGCGGCATGCCGGCATGGTCGCTGTGGCGCGCCGCCGCGGGCGTGGCCAGTGCGGTGGTGCTGGTCTATACCTCGGGCTGGTGCCTGCAGCGGCTGGCGGAACTGGGCAAGCCGGAGCTCGGCGGACTGATTTTCTGCGGGCCGGGACTGGGCATTGTGGTCACTGGGCTGGGCGCGTCGGGCATGGTCGGCGCGGGCTGGCATGCGGACTATGGCTGGCTCGCGTTCACGGCGCTGGCGGTGGTGCTGGTGGCGGCGGTCTGGCGGATCTTCGTCGCGCAGCCGGCCGTGCCGATGACGGCGGCGACGGCGGCATCCCAGGCGGCAGCCGACACAGCCGCCGCGCGGCTCGATGCCCAGACTTGGGCGCTGACCTTTGCCTACGGCCTGGCCGGCTTCGGCTACATCATCACCGCGACCTTCCTGCCAGTGATTGCGCGCGAGGCGCTGCCCGGCACGGTCTGGGCCGACCTGTTCTGGCCGATCTTCGGCGCGGGCGTGGCGGTGGGCGCGTTCCTGGCCACGCGGGTCGGCATGGCGCACGACAACCGCAAGCTGCTGACGCTGCTGTACGGCATGCAGGCGCTGGGCGTGGCGATCGCGGTGGTGTTGCCGACCGTGGCCGGCTTTGCCCTGAGCAGCCTGCTGGCGGGGCTGCCGTTCACCGCGCTGGTGGCGTTTGCGATGCGCGAGGCGCGGCGCCTGTGGGGGCCGCATGCGGCGCGGCTGATGGGCCTGATGACGGCATCCTACGGCCTGGGCCAGATCGCCGGGCCGCCGCTGGCGACCGCGCTGGTGGCGCGCACCGGGGGCTTCGCCGGTTCGCTGGCGTGCGCGGCGGCGGCGCTGCTGCTAGGCGCGCTGGTATTCGCCTGGATGCTGCGCGCCTGGCCGCTGGCGGCCGCCCGGAGCTGATCGGCAAGGTGCGCTAAAGTATTGCCTTTGCCG
>NZ_JFJW01000120.1:0-27205 GCF_000611125.1 Cupriavidus sp. SK-4 | reverse complement strand
CCGCCGGGCGCGCCCCGCGAGCGGCTGCCGCGCCCAGCGCGCAGCCCGTGGCGCGGCACAGAAGGCCGGGGCCGTACCCGGCACGCGAGACCGGGCGGCGCAGGAGCGACCCCATGTCTTTTGCCTTGCAGCCCGCGCGTGCCGCGGGTGCCCCCATCCAGCCCGTTTCCGCCGAAGAACAGCGTGTGCGCGTCGACCTGGCCGCCGCCTACCGCCTGGCCGCGCGCGAGGGCTGGGATGACCTGATCTATACCCATATCTCCGCCACGGTGCCGGGCGAGCCCGACCACTTCCTGATCAACCCGTTCGGCTTTGCCTTCGACGAGATCCGCGCCAGCGACCTGGTCAAGATCAACGGCCGCGGCGAGGTCGTCGGCGCGACCGTGCATCCGGTCAATGTGACTGGCTTTGCGCTGCACGCCGCGGTGCATGCGGCGCGCGCCGACGCGATGTGCGTGATGCACCTGCATAACACCGCCGGCATCGCGGTGTCGGCGCAGGCTGCCGGGCTGTTGCCGCTGTCGCAGCATGCGATGCGCTTTCACGGCCGCATGGCCTACCACGACTACGAAGGCCTGGCCTTCACCCCGGCCGAGGGCGCGCGGCTGACCGCATCGCTGCGTGCGCATCCTGCCATGCTGTTGCGCAACCACGGCACGCTGACGGTGGGCCGCACCGTGGCCGAAGCCTATGTGCTGATGGCGACGCTGATCAAGGCCTGCGAGGTCCAGATTGCCGCGCAGGCGGGCGGTGCGCTGGTGCAGCCAGGCGCGGCCGTGGCGGACAAGACCTCTGAGCAGCTCTACGACAACGGCGCCGTCGAAGGCGTGATGGAGTGGCCCGCGCTGCTGCGCAAACTGGATAGAATCGATCCTTCATACCGGGACTGAGCGGGACTGGTTTCCCGCCGCGACTCAACCACATTCATCAAAGGAGCATTGCATGCCGACTTTCCACGTCGAAATGTTTGAAGGCCGTACCATCGAGCAGAAGCGCAAGTTTGTCGAGGAAGTGACCCGCGTCAGCTGCGAGACCCTGGGCTGCTCGGCCTCGGCCGTCGACATCATCATCACCGACATCAAGCGCGAGAACTGGGCCACCGGCGGCGAGCTGTGGGCTGACAAGAAGTAAGGCTCCACCCAGCCCCATACTGAACACCATGCAGCACTTCGCCTCTGACAACTACGCCGGCTTCTGCCCGGAATCGCTGAAGTATTTCCTGGAAGCCAACGCCAGCGGCCATGAGCAGGCCTACGGCGACGATACCTGGACCCAGAAGGTCTGCGACCGTATCCGCGACCTGTTCCAGACCGACTGCGAAGTGTTCTTCGTGTTCAACGGCACCGCGGCCAACTCGCTGGCGCTGTCGGCGCTGTGCCAGTCGTACCACTCGGTGATCTGCCACGAGCTGGCACATATCGAGACCGATGAATGCGGCGGCCCGGAGTTCTTCTCCAACGGCTCCAAGCTGCTGACCGCGCCCGGTGCCGACGGCAAGCTCACGCCCGACGCGGTCGAGGCGCTGGTCACGCGCCGCTCCGATATCCATTACCCCAAGCCCAAGGTGGTGTCGCTGACGCAGTCGACCGAAGTCGGCACCGTCTACAGCGTGGAAGAGGTGCGCGCGATCGCTGCCATCGCCAAGCGCCGGCAGCTGCGCGTGCATATGGACGGCGCGCGCTTTGCCAATGCGGTGGCCGCGCTGGGCGTGCATCCGTCCGAGATCACCTGGCGCGCCGGCGTCGACGTGCTGTGCTTCGGCGGCACCAAGAACGGCCTGCCGGTGGGCGAGGCGGTGGTGTTCTTCGACCGCCGCCTGGCCGAGGACTTTGCCTACCGCGTCAAGCAGGCCGGGCAGCTGGCGTCGAAGATGCGCTTTATCTCCGCGCCGTGGCTGGGTTTGCTCGAGAACGACGTATGGCTCGCCAACGCGCGCCATGCCAATGCGATGGCGCAGCTGCTGCAGCAGCGCATCAGCGATATTCCGGGCGTTCGCATCATGTTCCCGACGCAGTCCAACGCCGTGTTCGCCGAGCTGCCGCTGCCCGCGATCGAGGCGCTGCGTGCCAAGGGCTGGCGCTTCTATACCTTTATCGGCGCTGGCGGCTGCCGTTTCATGTGTTCATGGGACCTGCAGCCGCAGACGGTCGAGGCGCTGGCCGCCGACATGCGCACGGCTTGCGGCGCCTGACCGGCACCCATACCTATAACGACGAGACCCTTCAGGAGCCCCAAATGCAATACCGATTCTGCCCGCAGTGTGGCGCGCCGCTTGAGGTACTGCCGCTGTCCGGGCGCGAACGCCACGCCTGCGTGCAGCAGGAATGCGGCTTCGTGCACTGGAACAACCCGCTGCCGGTGCTGGCGGCGGTGGTGGAGTACCAGGACAAGCTGCTGCTGGCGCGCAATGCCGCCTGGCCGGAGACCATGTTCGCGCTGGTGACGGGCTTCCTGGAGCGCGACGAGCCGCCCGAGCTGGGCGTGGCGCGCGAACTGAAGGAAGAGACCAACCTCGATACCGAGTCGGTGTCGCTGATCGGCGTCTACGAGTTCATGCGCAAGAACGAGCTGATCATCGCCTACCACGTCAAGGCGACCGGCACCGTGGCGCTGTCCGAGGAGCTGGCCGACTACAAGCTGGTGGCGCCGGAGGATGTGCGCGTCTGGTCGGCCGGCACCGGCTTCGCGGTGGCCGACTGGCTGGCCGCGCGCGGCTATCCGGTGCGCTTCTTCGACCGCCAGACCGGCGCCGACATTCCCGACCCGCGCCGCCCGCACGACTTCAGCCTGGTCGGGGGTTCGCTACAATACCGGTGGTGAGGCTGGCCTCCGGCCGGCCGCCCAGCCCCCAGAATCGAAGGAAGAGACGAATGGAGTTCCAGAAAGAAGTGGATGCGCGCGGCCTGAACTGCCCGCTGCCGATCCTGCGCACCAAGAAGGCCCTGGCCGACATGGCCAGCGGCGATGTGCTCAAGGTGCTGGCCACCGATCCCGGCGCCACGCGCGATTTCCAGGCCTTTGCCAAGCAGACCGGCAATGAGCTGCTGTCGCACTCGGAAGTGGACAAGGTCTTTGTGTTCTACATGCGCCGCCGCTGACCGGCATACGGTTCCCGCACCTGGCGGGACTGCACAAGGAAAAAGCCGCTCGAAAGCGGCTTTTTCCTTGTTTGCAGCGCAGCGCGGTCAGCTGCCGATGCCGGTCAGGTGCTCGCGCGATTCCAGGTAGGCGCTGAAGTCAGCCCCGACTTCCGGGTGCTTCAAGGCAAATTCAACGGTTGCCTTCAGGTAGCCCAGCTTGCTGCCGCAGTCATAGCGGCGGCCCTGGTAGCGGTAGGCCAGCACCTGTTCCTGGCCCAGCAGCGACTGGATCGCGTCGGTCAGTTGCAGCTCGCCGCCGGCGCCCGGCTTCAGCTCGCGCAGGTGGTCGAAGATGCGCGGGGTCAGGATGTAGCGGCCGACCACGCCCAGGTTGGACGGCGCGTCTTCCGGCGCCGGCTTCTCGATGATGCCTGAGACCTTGATCACGTCCGCATCCCACTCGCGGCCGTCGATCACACCATAGGAGCGGCTTTGCTCCGGCGTGATCTCTTCGACGCCCAGCACCGAGCAGTTGTAGTGGTTGAAGGTATCCACCATCTGCTTCATCACCGGCGGGTCGCCGTCGATCAGGTCATCGGCCAGCATCACCGCGAACGGGGTGTCGCCGACCAGCTTGGCCGCGCACAGCACGGCATGGCCCAGGCCCAGCGCTTCGGGCTGGCGCACGTAGAAGCACTCCACGTTGGCGGGCTTGATCGAGCGCACCACGTCCAGCAGCGCCTGCTTGTTCTTGGCCTCAAGCTCCACTTCCAGCTCGAAGGCCTTGTCGAAATGGTCCTCGATGGCGCGTTTGGAGCGGCCGGTGACAAAGATCATCTCGGTAATGCCGGCGGCCATGGCTTCTTCCACGGCGTACTGGATCAGCGGCTTGTCCACCACCGGAAGCATTTCCTTGGGGCTGGCCTTGGTGGCCGGCAGGAAGCGAGTGCCCAGGCCCGCAACCGGGAACACAGCCTTGGTGACGCGATTTTCCATATCAGGTGTACCTCTCAGATTCCAGTCCATAACCCTGCCAGCCATTGCGGGCGCCGTCTGTCCGGTTCTGTCCGACGAAGCCGGACAGAACCCCCGGCAGGCAGGGGCGTGAATGCGGCCGCCGTGCCGTCAGGCCGGCAGCCGCTGCAGCTGGCCCTGCAGCTTGGCCAGCGTCTGCTCGAAATCGGCCAGGCGCTGCGTCTCTTGCGCCACCACGGCAGGCGGTGCCTTGGCGACAAAGCTCTCGTTGGACAGCTTGGCGCGGCACTTGCCGATTTCGCCACCGATGCGCTCGACTTCCTTCGACAGGCGCACGCGCTCGGCGGCGGCATCGATCTCGATCTTCAGCAGCAGGTGGTTGCCCCCGGCAATGGCGACCGGCGCGCCGGCGCCTTCAGCCTGCAGGGCAGCTTCATCTTCGAAGACGCGTACCTCGGAAAGTTTCGCCAGTGCCTGGATATGTGCGCTAGCCGCCTTCAGGAAGGTGCTATCGCCCTCAGCATAGAGCGGGATGCGCTGGGCCGGCGAGATGTTCATCTCGCCGCGCAGGTTGCGGCAGGCATCGATCACTTCCTTCAGGCGCGCAACCCATTGCTCGGCTTGCTCGTCGATCTTGGCGACCGCCGGCAGCGGGTAGGGCTGCAGCGCAATGGTCTCGGAGCCATCACCCTTGGCGCGGCCGGCCAGCGGGGCCACCTTCTGCCACAGCTCTTCGGTGATGAAGGGGATGATCGGATGCGCCAGGCGCAGCACGGTCTCGAGCACGCGCAGCAGCGTGCGCCGCGTGGCGCGCTGCTGGGCCTCGGTACCGTTCTGGATCTGCACCTTGGCCAGCTCCAGGTACCAGTCGCAGTATTCGTCCCAGACGAACTTGTAGATGGCGTTGGCGATATTGTCGAAGCGGTACTCGGCAAAGCCCTTTTCGACGTCGGCTTCCACGCGCTGCAGCAGCGACACGATCCAGCGGTCGGCCTGCGAGAAATCCAGGTAGCCGTCCGGGCCGCAATCGTTGTTGCACGGGCCCATGCCGCAGTCATGGCCCTCGGTGTTCATCAGCACGAAGCGGGTCGCGTTCCACAGCTTGTTGCAGAAGTTGCGGTAGCCCTCGCAGCGGCCGGTATCGAAGTTGACGTTGCGGCCCAGCGTGGCCAGCGACGCGAAAGTGAAGCGCAGCGCATCGGCGCCGAAGGCGGGAATGCCCTCGGGGAATTCCTTTTTCGTCTTCTTCTCGATCTTGGGCGCGTCCTTGGGGCGGCGCAGGCCGGTGGTGCGCTTCTGCAGCAGCGTGTCGAGGTCGATGCCGTCGATCAGGTCCACCGGGTCCAGCGTGTTGCCCTCGGACTTGCTCATCTTCTTGCCTTCCGAATCGCGCACCAGGCCGTGCACGTAGACGGTATGGAAGGGCACCTTGCCGATGAAGTGCTTGGTCATCATGACCATGCGCGCCACCCAGAAGAAGATGATGTCGTAGCCGGTCACCAGCACCGACGACGGCAGGAAGTGATGCATCTCGGGCGTTTCTCCCGGCCAGCCCAGCGACGAGAAGGGCACCAGCGCCGACGAGAACCAGGTGTCGAGCACGTCTTCCTCGCGGCGCAGGCTGCCGGTGCTGCCGGCGGCCCTTGCCTTGGCCAGCGCTTCTTCTTCGGTGCGGCCGACAAAGCAGTTGCCGGCATCGTCATACCACGCCGGGATCTGGTGGCCCCACCACAGCTGGCGCGAGATGCACCAGTCCTGGATATTGCCCAGCCACTGGTTGTAGGTGCTGATCCAGTTTTCCGGCACCAGCTTGATCTCGCCGCTCTGCACGGCTTCCAGCGCCACCTCGGCGATCGAGCGGCCCGGGTAGAAGGTGCCTTCCGGCGCCGGCTTGCTCATCGCGACGAACCACTGGTCGGTCAGCATCGGTTCGATCGCGCTGCCGGTGCGCTCGCTGCGCGGGGTCATCAGCTTGTGCTTCTTGACCTCGGCCAGCAGCCCGCGCTTGTCCAGGTCCTCGACGATGGCGCGGCGCGCGTCGAAGCGGTCCAGGCCGGCGTAGGCGGCGGGGGCGTCGGCAACGATCTTTGCGTCCAGCGTCAGGATCGACAGCTGCGGCAGGTTGTGGCGCTGGCCCACCGCATAGTCGTTGAAGTCATGGCCCGGGGTCACCTTGACCACGCCGGTGCCGAACTCGCGGTCGACGTATTCGTCGGCAATCACCGGGATCTGGCGCTCGGTCAGCGGCAGATGCACGAACTTGCCGATCAGGTGCGCATAGCGCTCGTCTTCCGGGTGGACCATCACGGCCACGTCGCCCAGCATGGTTTCGGGGCGGGTGGTGGCCACGGTCAGGTGGGTCAGGCCGCCCTTGGCGTCAGCCTCGACCAGCGGATAGTGGATATGCCACAGCGAGCCTTCTTCCTCGACGCTGTCGACTTCCAGGTCCGACACCGCGGTGCCCAGCACCGGATCCCAGTTGACCAGGCGCTTGCCGCGGTAGATCAGGCCCTGTTCGTGCAGGCGCACGAAGGCTTCGGTGACCGCCTTCGACATCTCGGGCGACATCGTGAAATACTCGCGGCTCCAGTCGATCGAAGCGCCCATGCGCCGCACCTGGCGCGTGATGGTCGAGCCCGACTCTTCCTTCCAGGCCCACACCTTCTCGGTGAACTTCTCGCGGCCCAGGTCATGGCGCGACACGCCCTGCGACTCGAGCTGGCGCTCCACCACGATCTGGGTGGCGATGCCGGCGTGGTCGGTGCCCGGCACCCACAGCGTATTGGCGCCGCTCATGCGCGCATGGCGCGCCAGGCCGTCCATGATGGTCTGGTTGAAAGCGTGGCCCATATGCAGCGTGCCGGTCACATTGGGCGGCGGCAGCTGGATCGCAAAGTCCGGGCGGGCAGGGTCGAAGGTCGGCTGGGCGATGCCGCGCTTCTCCCACTCGGGGCCCCATTTCGCCTCGATGGCGGTGGGTTCGAAGCTCTTGGCTAGGGACTGGTCTTGGGCGGTCATGCTGGGATGTCGATATTGGCGTCGGGGGTCGTCGCAGGGTGCTTCGGCCTGCGCCTGGCGAGGCGGCGGCCGTCGGCAGCCGGCATTGCGCCAGTAAAACGTTAAATTATACGGGGGTGGCAGGCTGGTGCCTATTTCCTGCCCATCCGGCCCCGCCGGATGTGACTTGCGGGCCAGGGCCCGCCGGTATAATTGCCGCCAATCCACAAGGCTCATCCGATGTCCGACCTGCTTGCCAACCTGAACGCCGAACAACTAGCCGCCGTCACCCTGCCTGACGAACCGGCGCTGATCCTGGCGGGCGCGGGCAGCGGCAAGACCCGCGTGCTGACCACGCGCATCGCGTGGCTGATCCAGAACGGCCGGGTCTCGCCGGCGGGCATCCTGGCGGTGACCTTTACCAACAAGGCCGCCAAGGAAATGCAGACGCGGCTGTCGTCGATGCTGCCGATCAACACCCGCGGCATGTGGATCGGCACCTTCCACGGCCTGTGCAACCGCATGCTGCGCGCGCATTTCCGCGACGCTGGCCTGCCCCAGACCTTTGCCATCCTGGACAGCCAGGACCAGCTCTCGGCGCTCAAGCGGCTGCTCAAGTCGCTCAATGTCGACGATGAGAAGTACCCGGCCAAGAACCTGCAGTACTTCATCAACAACGCCAAGGAGCAGGGCCTGCGCCCGGCCGACGTCGAGGCCAACGACGACTTCAACAAGCGCTTTGTCGACCTCTACGCCGCCTATGACCTGCAGTGCCAGCGCGAAGGCGTGGTCGACTTTGCCGAGCTGCTGCTGCGCTGCTACGAGCTGCTGCGCTACAACGACGCCATCCGCCAGCACTACCAGCACCGCTTCCGCCACGTGCTGGTCGACGAGTTCCAGGACACCAACGTGCTGCAGTACCAGTGGCTCAAGCTGCTGGCCGGCTATGGCACGCAGAACCCGGCAGCGGTCTTTGCCGTCGGCGACGACGACCAGAGCATCTATGCGTTCCGTGGCGCCAACGTCGGCAATATGCGTGACTTCGAGCATGAGTTCCGCGTGCGCCGGCTGATCAAGCTGGAGCAGAACTACCGCTCGCACGGGCATATCCTGGATTCGGCCAACCACCTGATCTCGCACAACGCGCGCCGCCTGGGCAAGAACCTGCGCACCGACGCCGGCCACGGCGAGCCGGTGCGGGTGTTCCAGGGCGGCTCCGACGGCCAGGAAGCCGCGTGGATCATCGAGGAGATCCGCGACCAGATCGCGCAGGGCGCCAGCCGCGCCGAGATCGCCATCCTGTACCGCAGCAACGCGCAGTCGCGCGTGATCGAGCATGCGCTGTTCTCGGCCGGCATCGCGTACCGCGTCTATGGCGGCCTGCGCTTCTTCGAGCGCGCCGAAATCAAGCACGCGCTGGCCTACATGCAGCTGCTGGAGAACCCGCGCAACGATGCCGCCTTTGGCCGCGTGGTCAACTTCCCGGCGCGCGGCATCGGCGCGCGCTCGCTGGAAGTGCTGCAGGACATGGCGCGCCAGTACGACTGCGCGCTGGCCGAGGCGGTGGCCTACGTGCCCGGCGCGGCCGGCAGCAAGCTGGCGGCGTTTACGCGCCTGGTCGAGAAGATGCGCGAGGAAACGCGCCGCATGACGCTGGCCGAGACCGTCGAGTACGTGATCAACCACAGCGGCCTGATCACCCACTACCAGGGCGAGAAGGAAGGCCAGGACCGCATCGAGAACTTGCAGGAACTGGTGACCGCCGCGCAGGCCTTCGTGGTCGAGGAAGGCTACGGCCTGGAAGCGCTGGCCGCGGTGATCCCGGTTGACCGCAGCCCCGCCGCCCCGGCACTGGCCGACGGCGACCAGGCCCAGCAGGTGCTGGACCCGGAAGCGCTGCCGGTGGTGATGACGCCGCTGGTCGCGTTCCTGACCCATGCCTCGCTGGAAGCCGGCGACAACCAGGCCCAGGCCGGCCAGGACGCGGTGCAGATGATGACCGTGCACGCGGCCAAGGGGCTGGAGTTCGACGTGGTCTTCATCACCGGGATGGAAGAGGGCCTGTTCCCGCACGAGAACAGCATGATGGACCCGGACGGCGTGGAGGAAGAGCGCCGCCTGATGTACGTGGCGATCACGCGTGCGCGCAAGCGGCTCTATATGTCGTTTGCGCAAAGCCGCATGCTGCACGGCCAGACCCGCTACCACGTGCGCTCGCGCTTCTTCGAGGAACTGCCCGAGGCCTCGCTCAAGTGGCTGACGCCGCCGGCGCAGGGCTACGGCGGCGTGCGCCGCCAGGAGCGCGACAGCGCCTGGGGCCGCGACTGGTTCCGCAAGCCCGAGGACGTGCCCTATACCGGCACGCGCCCCACCGGCGGCATGGACAACGGCAATGGCTATGCCGATGCCAAGCGCGAGGCCGGCACCGGCTTCCGCGTGGGGCAGTCGGTGTTCCACAACAAGTTTGGCGAAGGCGTGATCACTGCGCTGGAAGGCGAGGGCACCGACGCACGCGCCAATATCAACTTCAAGCGCAACGGCGCCAAGTGGCTGGCGCTGTCGGTGGCGAAGCTGGACGCGATCGACTGAGCGGGTCCGGCTTCGCTGCGCGCCATGCCGCGCCCCGGGCGGCTCAGGGCGGTTCAGGGCAGGGCGTGGCGGACCTCGCCAGCCTTTTCGTCGGGGCTGTCCACCGTCAGCAGCGGATTGATGAACAGCGAGGCCAGCGCGCCAACCCCGAGCAGCGCCCCCGAGATCATGAACGGCAGGTCATAGCTGCCGGTCCGCTCGATCAGGTAGCCGAACACCACCGGCGACACCATGCCGGCCACGCCGAAGCCGGTGTTCATCATGCCGCCCGCGGTGCCGGCGTACTTGCCGGCGATGTCCAGCGGCAGGCTCCACAGCACCGCGTTGGTCAGCTCCAGGAAGAAGAACGACAGCGACAGCAGGATCACCGCGTTGACGGCATCGGCCGTGAAGGTCATCGGCGCGATGAACATCAGCGAGCCGGCCAGCCCCACGAACAGGATCGCGCCGCGCGCCAGGCGCAGGTTGCCGGTGCGCTTGTAGATGCGGTCCGACAGCACGCCGCCGAGCGTATCGCCGACCACGCCGGCCATCAGCGGCAGCGCGGTGAACAGCGCCAGCTGCTTCAGGTCGAAGCCGCGCGCCTCCTTCAGGTACGAAGGCAGCCACGTCAGGTAGACCCACAGTGACCAGCCGTAGCAGAAGTCGACGAAGGTCACCAGCCACATGCGCCGGAACAGGCGCCGCCACGGCGTGGCCGCCTTGGCTGTCTGCTGGCTATCGCCGCGCCGGTAGCCGATCTCCTGCAGCTCCTGCGCCGTCACGCGACTGTGCTTGTCGGGCGAATCCTTGAAGAAGCAGGCGTACAGCAAGGTCCAGCCGAGGCTGACCGCGCCCAGCACGATAAAGGCTTCGCGCCAGCCGGCGGCGGCCACGATGACCAGCACGATCGGCGGCGTGATCGCACCGCCCAGCCGCGCGAAGCTGTGGGTGATGCCCTGCGCGAAACCGCGCTCCGCCACCGGCATCCAGTAGGTGAAGGCGCGCGTCGCGGTCGGGAACGCGCCGCCTTCGCCGATGCCCAGCACGAAGCGCAGCACCACCAGCATCAGCACGCTGCCCGCGAAGCCGGTCAGCACCGTGGCAACGCCCCAGATCAGCGACAGCACGATCAGCACCTTCTTGGGCCCGAACTTGTCGGCCATCCAGCCGCCGAGGATTTGCATGGCGGCATAGGGGTAGGCAAAGGCCGAGAACACCAGCCCCAGCTGCGATGTGGTCAGCCCCATTTCCTCGCGGATCAGGGGCGCGGCGACCGAGATGTTGACGCGGTCGATATAGGCGATGAAATACATCAGGCACATGACGCCCAGGATCATGTGCCGGGTCTTGATGCGTTGCTTCATAACCACCTCCTATGCGCGGCGCGCGCGTGGTGTTGACGGGGCGGCGGCCGGCGCACGGTCCGTAGCCATGCGCTTGCGGCGCGCCGGGGGCGCGGCGCCGGCCGCGCTGCCCCGTCCTTGAGCAATCTGTCTGCAGTCTTGAGTCGTGTCTCCTGGTCTGGTGGATTCCGGTCGGGCAGGCTCCTTGGCGAGGGTGGTGGAAAGGGAGGGAAGGTTCAGGCGTGGTCGAGCAGCTTCAGCCGCTGCACCTTGCCGGACGGGCCGCGCGGCAGCTCGGCGATAAAGCGGAACTCCTTCGGCGTCTTGTAGCGGCCCAGCTCGCGCAGGCAATGCGCGCGCAACGCCGCGTCATCGCAGCGCGCGGCCTCGCGCATGACCACGTAGGCAACGATTTCCTGCCCGTAGGCCGGGTCCGGCACGCCGACCGCCGCGGCTTCGAGCACGGCCGGATGGCGCAGCAGCGCCTCGTCGATCTCGCGCGGGGCAATGTTCTCGCCGCCCTTGATGATCAGTTCCTTGGCGCGCCCGGTGATGTAGAAATAGCCGTCGGCGTCGCGGTAGCCGAGGTCGCCCGTGCGCAGCCAGCCATCGTGCGTAAAGGCCTCGCGCGTGATGTCCGGCGCCTTGTAGTAGCCCGCCATCACGCTCTCGCCCTGCAGCACGATCTCGCCGACCGCTCCGTCGGGCACCGGCATGCCGTCGCGACCGAGCACGCGTGCGCGCGTCCCAGATGGCCGGCCGATGCTGCCGATGCGCCGCCGGCCCGGGTCGAGCGGATTGCTGAACGCCGGTGCGGCAGTCTCGGTCATGCCCATGGTCTCGATCACGCCGATGCCGAAGCGCGCCTCGAAGGCACGGTGATGCTCGGGCGGCAGCGCGGCCGAGGCCGAGCGGCAGAAGCGCACGCCGGCCGGGGCCTGGCCGTGCGGATCGTTCAGCAGGTAGGCGATGATGGTCGGCACCACGTTCAGCCAGGTGCAGCCGTGGCGCGCGCTGTCCTGCCAGAACGCGCTGGCGGAAAAGCGCATCGGCATCACCACCGAGCCGCCATGCACCAGCGGCGCGATCGCGGTCACGACCAGGCCGTTGATGTGGTACAGCGGCAGCGTCGCCAGCACCCGGTCGGCCGGCCCGAGGCAGTGCTCGCGGCTGACGTTGGCGCCGTTGGCCACCAGGTTGCGCTGCGTCAGCAGCACGCCTTTGGGCGTGCCGGTAGTGCCGGACGTGTACATGAGCAGCGCGGGCGCGTCAGGCTGCGGTGGGGGCAGTGGCGACGCAGCGTCATGCGTGGCGGGCAGTGCCGGCAGGATGTTGGCATCGGGCGCGGTGACGACCACCGGCACGTCCAGCCCGGCCTCGCGCAGGGCCTCGCGGATGGCGGCTTCTCCGTCGGGCCAGGTGAAGACCAGCCGCGTGTCCGAATGCGCCAGGATGTAGCGCAGCTGCGCCGGCTGGCACAGGAGGTTGATCGGATTGACGACCAGCCCGCAGGCCATGGTACCGAGCAGGAGCCGCGCGGTCTGCTCGCCGTTGGGCAGGTACACCGACACCGTCTGCCCGCTGTCCAGGCCGGCTGCCGCATAGCTGCGGCCGAGCGTGCCGGCGTCGGCCGCCAGCGCGCCGAACGTGAGCGCATGGCCGCTGTCCGGGGACAGCAGGTAGGGCTTGTCGGGCCACTGCGCGGCGCGCACGGCTATCAGCGCTGCAAGCGTGTCGAACACCTCGGGTTCCGTGCGCGCGTTCATTTGCCGACCCTCGCGAAGTAATCGCCCAGCAGGTCCGCTTCATCGGGCACGTGCTCGGCGATGGGCACGGCGATGCGGGTGATGTTCAGGTATTGGCGCCAGCCGAGGTTGTCCGAGAAGTTGTTGCCGCCCCAGGTGCCGCAGCCCATGGACAGCGAGAATGGCAGGCCGTTGTCGAAATTCCCGCCGGTGGCGAAGCAATGCGCCTGGTTCACGATCACGCGCGCCACCGGCAGTTCCTGCCCGAGCTGCAGCGCATGGCGCGGATTGGACGAATGCAGGCTGACCGAATGCCCGGCGCCCATATAGGCGTACAGGCTCGCCACGCGCTCGACTGCCGCCGCGAAGTCGGCGGCGCGGTACAGCGTCAGCACGGGAGAGAGCTTTTCGCCGGAGAAGGGGTAGTCGCTGCCGACACCGGCTTCCTCCACCAGCAGCATCGCGGGCTGCAGCGCGCGCACGCGTTCCAGCCCGGCGAGTTCGGCAATGCGGGTCGCGCTCTGTCCCGTGAAGGTGCCGGCGAGCTTGCCGTCGCGCCACATCAGCGCCTGCAGCCGCGCTTTCTCCGAAGCCGTGAGCAGCACGCCGCCGACCGCCGCCAGGGCGTCGAGCATGGGCGTGTAGACCGCGTCGAGCACGACCAGGCTGTTCTCCGAAGAGCAACTGGTGGCATTGTCGAAGGTCTTGGAGCGCACCACCTTGGCCGCCGCGTCATCCAGCGTGGCGCTGGCGTCGATGATCGATGCCACATTGCCGGCGCCCACGCCGAAGGCCGGCGTGCCGCAGGTGTAGGCCATGCGCACGTTGGCCTGCGAGCCGGTCGCGACCACCAGGTCGGCCTGCCGCATAAGCTCTGCCGTCGCGGCCTTCGAGACCGGCGCGGGCAGCATCTGGACCAGGTTGGCAGGCAGGCCGGCGCGGGCAAACTCGGCGTGGATGAACGACAGCAGCAGCGCGCAGGTGTCCTGCCCCTTCGGCGACGGCGCCACGATCACGCTGTTGCCGCACTTGAGCGCGTTGATGATCTTGTTGGCCGGCGTGGCCGCGGGATTGGTCGACGGCGTAATGGCCGCCACCACGCCCACGGGCCGCGCGATCTCGGTGATGCCGGCTGCCGCATCCTGTGCGATCACGCCCACCGTCTTGCGGCCATGCAGGTCGCGCAGCAGGCCCAGCGTCTTGCGGTGGTTCTTGCGGATCTTGTCGTCGACATTGCCCAGCCCGGTGTCGGCGACGGCACGCTCGGCCAGCTGGCGATTACGCGCGGGCTCCATGATGGCCCACGCCGCAGCGGCGACTGCCGTGTCGACGGTGGCCTGGTCGGCACGCGCGAATTCGCGCTGCGCCTGCCTGGCCCGAGCCACGACCGCAGCGACGGCTTCGGCCGCGGCTTGCGCTGGCTGCTCGGGCCGGGATGCCGTCGCTAGGGGCAAATCGGAATTGTTGGACTGCCTGCGATGCAGTATTTGCACACTCATGGATTCGACTCCGCGGTTTGGACGGTCAGGGCCGCCGCGCTTTGTCGTGCACTTCGCGGCACCGTCGGCGGCCCTGGATCGAATCTAGTGAAGCGGGGCAGACAGTCCGTCCCAATTTGTGCGCTTTCGCGAGCGCGCAGCCGGGGTGCGATCCAGAATTCAGTTTTCGGGACGGCCATGCGTCCCGGAATCCTTTAAATTCGATCCATGAGCAATCACTCGAATGCCGCCGCAGTGCGCGCCTTCCGCATTCTCGAGATCCTGTCCGCGGCCGACGGGCCGCTGTCGCTGGCGGCCATCGTGCAGGCGATCGAGCTGCCGAAGCAGACTGTCCACCGCATCCTCAAGCAGCTGGAAAGCACGTGGCTGGTGTCGCGCACGGCCGGCAACCGCCACTACGAGTGCTCATCGCGCGTGCGGCAGCTGGCTGTCAATGTGCTGATGCAGGCAGGTCCCGCGGCGGCGCGCCATGCGATCCTGCAGCAGCTGGTCGACAAGATCGGTGAGACCTGCAACCTGACCATGCTGTCCGGCGACGACGTGGTCTACCTGGACCGCGTGGAAACGCAATGGCCGCTGCGCATGCACCTGCAGCCGGGCTCGCGGGTGCCGCTGCATTGCACCGCCAGCGGCAAGCTGCTGCTGGCGTTCCTGCCGAGCGCGCAGCGCCAGCGTCTGGTTGCCAGCCTGCCGCTGCGCGCGCACTCGGCGCACACCATCACCAATGCCGAGGCCTTGCACGCGGAACTGGCCGAGACGCGGCGGCGACGCCTGGGGGTCAACAATCAGGAAAACCTGGAAGGCATGATCGCGGTCGCGGTGCCGGTGATGCGCAACCGGAGCCGCGCCTGCGCGGCGATTGCCGTGCAGGTGCCGATGGCGCGCATGACGATGGACCAGCTGATGGGATTCGTGCCGGACCTGCGCCTGGCAGCGGACGAGATGGTGAAGACGTTCTGCGAATAGCGCGTGAGGGTGGTTTGCTCTCCTCTCCCGCAAGCGGGAGAGGAGAGCAAACAATCAGGATTCGGGGGCTCTCAGGCGCCCGTGCCAGCGCCCGGCGTGGCAGGCGCGGCCGGATCGACCCCCGGCGGCGTCACGTTGAAGCAGCCGCGGTACGTCGCATAGAACGAGCAGTACAGGATCGCCAGCATCAGCAGCGAATACGGCGTGACCAGGAACGACAGCACCGTCTCCGCGCCGAAGGCGCTGAACACCGCCTCCAGGAAGAACGGGATCGCCACCAGCAGCATCGCGAACAGCGCCACATAGGTGAAGAACGCGCCGCGGTTGCGCCAGCATGCGGTCCAGCTGAAGAACAGCGCCTTGACCGGCGGCACGCCGTGCCAGGCTGCCAGCAGCGGCGCGAACCAGAACATCATCGCGATCGGCGTGTACAGCAGCGCGCCGATCAGCATGGCGTAGTACAGCTGGCGCACCGCTTCGGCGGTCGGCGCTTCTTCCTTCAGCACGATCGGCACCAGCGCGCTCATGTCGACGACCGAGCCGGCGATCAGCCCCAGCACGAACACCAGCCCGGCGTAGATGCCGCCTAGCACCAGCAGGTTGCGCGTGGCTTCCTTGCCGTTGGCGCGGAAACCCGCCAGCAGCACGGTGGGCATCACCCGCTTGTTCTGGATCACGTCGCGGCATGCGGTCATCACGCCGACCGACAGGCCGGGGGTGACCACCAGCAGCGCGATGATGCCGATCAGCGGCACCACGATGGCCAGCTGCGCGGCGATCAGGTAGACGAACAGCAGCATCAGGAAGGTCAGCGGGTTCTTGCGGAACAGCCAGATGCCCTGGCGGAACCAGGTGTAGCCTTCCTTGGCAGGGACTTCCAGTAGTTGCATACGGATCAGATCCAGGGGAGCGGGGCGCTTGCAGGGTCCGCGCCGATGCGTCGGCGCAGGATGCGTTCGAAATGGGTCGGGTCGTGCGGTTGCAGCATGTCGGCCTCGCGCGGCAGGTAGAAGTCCCACAGTCGCGACACCCAGAAGCGCAGCGCACCCGCGCGCAGCATGTCTTGCCAGTGCGCGGCCTCGGTGGCGGTCAGCGGCCTCACGGCATGATAAGCCCGCAGCAGGGCCTGCGTGCGCGCGGGATCAAGTTCGCCGCTGGCCAGGTCGATGCACCAGTCGTTGACGGTGACCGCCACATCAAACAGCCACTTGTCGTTGCCGGCGAAGTAGAAGTCGAAAAAGCCGCCCAGGCGGTGGCGTCCGCTGCCATCCTCCTCGAACAGCGCGTTGTCGCGGAACAGGTCGCAGTGGCACGGGCCCGCGCCCATGCCGGCGTAGTCCGCGCTGGCGAAGAAGGCGGCCTGGTGGGCGATCTCCTGCTGCAGCAGCGCGCGCTGGCCGGCATCCAGGAAGGGCAGGATCTCAGGCTCGGTCTGCTGCCACCAGGCGAGGCTGCGCAGGTTGGGTTGCTGGCGCGGATAGTCCTGGCCGGCCAGGTGCATGCGAGCCAGCATGTCGCCCACTTCAGCGCAGTGCTGCGCGTCGGGCGCCAGTTGCGATGCGCCGGGCAGGCGCGTGACGATGGTGGCAGGCTTGCCCTTGAGCGGGCGCAGGATCTCGCCGTCGCGCGCCGGGATCGGCGCGGGCACGCGGATGCCGCGCTCGGCCAGGTGCGCCATCAGGTGCAGGTAGTAGGGCAGCTGCGCGAACGTGAGCCGCTCGAAAATGGTCAGCACGTACTGGCGCGTCTGGCCATCGTGCTCCATGGTGAGGAAGAAATTGCTGTTCTCGATGCCAGAGGCGATGCCGCGCAGCTCGCGCACTTCGCCAAGGTTGAAATCCAGCAGCCAGCGGGCGATCTCGTCCTGCGAGACCGTGGTGAATACGGCCATACTCGTTGTGTGAAGCGAATCGGAAAGCGGCGGGCACCGGTTCCGGACAAAGTCCGGGCCGCCGCCGCGGCATGACACTGCCGGAGGGCCGGCGCGGCCTGGAGCTTACGCCAGGCCGTGGGCAAGCGAACTCAGAACTTCAGGTTGACTGAAGGCACGCGGTTGACATCGTGCTCGCGGATCTTGGGCGAGCTGTCTTCCGGCTTGCTCATCTCGTATTTGGTGCCGAAACCCGATCTGACCTGGATATCGGTGGCCCGTCCCTTGTCGCGATACTCGCGCACCTGGGTGCCATCGCGTTCATTGAGCTGGAAGCTCGGCTGGCGCGGCTGGTTCAGTTGCGACTTGGCCGCCGGGGCGATCGGCTGGTTGTTGATCTGGTTCAGCTCCTGCTGCGTCAGCGCACTGCTTTCCTGCGCGACGGCCCAGCCGGAAGCCAGCGCCAGAGCCGCGGCCGCCACGGCGGCGAGGCTGGACACGGACCGCCTGGCAGGCGATTCAGGCTCGCCGGCCACGGCGGAAGACCGCGTGGGCCGGACCGAGCGGGCGGTGGAGGGGGAGGTCATCAGGTGCTCCTGTGCGGGGCTGCTGCGCAGCTTGCGCGCAGCGCCGCGGCATGCGGCGGTTGGACTGCAACCCGGCGGCGCCGGGCTTGGCAGACGGACAGGTTCCATTCTAGCAATTCCTGCCGTGCGCAGGCCGCCGCCGTGCCCCGGGGGGCACCTGCGCAACGGTACCAGGTGCCGGGTACGTGGCTTGGTGCCGCGCGCCTGGCGTCCATGCCTTACAGGTAGAACATCTCTTCCTTGGGCGGGATCGGCTTGTCGCCGCCGCGCTGCTCGTAGTAGTCGTAGACCGCTTCCAGCACTTCGTGCGGTTCGTCGACGATCTTCATCAGGTCCAGGTCGTGCTCGGCGATCAGGCCCATCGGCAGCAGCGTGAAGCGGAACCAGTCCAGCAGGCCCTTCCAGAAGCGGCTGCCGAACATGATCACCGGCACCGAGCGCGACTTGCCGGTCTGCACCAGCGTCAGCACCTCGGCCAGCTCGTCGAGCGTGCCGAAGCCGCCCGGCATCACGATAAAGGCGTCCGAATTCTTGACGAAGGTGACCTTGCGCGTGAAGAAGTGGCGAAAGCGCATGGCAATGTCCTGGTACGGATTGCCCTGCTGCTCGTGCGGCAGTTCGATGTTCAGGCCGACGCTGGCGGACTTGCCGGCGTGCGCGCCCTTGTTGGCCGCTTCCATGATGCCGGGGCCGCCGCCGGAGATCACGGCAAAGCCCGCGTCCGAAAACAGCCGCGCGATCTCGATGGTGCGCTGGTAGTACGGCGAATCCTCGCGCAGGCGCGCGCTGCCGTAGATCGACACGGCCGGGCGGATCTCGGAGAGGTACTCGGTGGCCTCGATGAACTCTGCCATAATCGTGAACATTTGCCACGAGGCGCGCGCCTTCTTTGCGGTAGCGCGGTCTTCGTCGGCCAGCGCACGCAGGCTGGGGATCATCTTGCGCGGATTGGCGCGCGCGGCCGCAGCAGCGGCCTTTTCAGCAGCAACTTCGGGCGGATTGCCCGCGGCAGCAGCATCGGCCGCCGCGGCGATGGCCGCGGCGTGCTCGGAAGCAGCCTCCGGCGGGGGTTGCACGGTATCGCCGGAAATGTCGGAAACATCCGGGTCAGCAAGGGGGGCGGTCGAGGCACCGCCTGCAGCGGCACCAGTCAATTTTGAGTCCATGGGAATGTCGGATAGTCCAAAAACACTCTTGCTCGTCGATGGATCGAGCTATCTGTATCGCGCTTATCACGCTCTGCCGGACCTGAGGAATGGGGAGGGTCTGCCCACAGGGGCAATCTACGGCATGATCAACATGCTGCGCAAGTTGCGCAACGACTACCCGGCAGAGTATAGCGCCTGCGTGTTCGACGCAAAGGGCAAGACCTTCCGCGACGACATGTATCCGGCCTACAAGGAACATCGCCCGTCGATGCCGGAAGACCTGGCGCGCCAGATCGAGCCGATCCATGAGGCCGTGCGCGCCATGGGCTGGCCGATCGTGGTGGTTGACGGCGTGGAGGCCGACGACGTGATCGGCACGCTGTCGCGCCAGGCCACGGAGCAGGGCGTGCGCACGGTGGTGTCCACCGGCGACAAGGATCTGGCGCAGCTGGTCAATGACCAGGTCACGCTGGTCAACACCATGAGCGGCGAGGTGCTCGATCCTCCTGGCGTGGTGGCCAAGTTCGGCGTGCCGCCCGAGCGCATTATCGACTACCTGTCGCTGATCGGTGATGCGGTCGACAACGTGCCGGGCGTGCCCAAGGTCGGCCCCAAGACCGCGGTCAAATGGCTGGCCGAGCATGGCTCGCTCGACGGCGTGATGGCCGCCGCCCCCGGCATCAAGGGCGTGGTGGGCGAGAACCTGCGCAATACGCTGGACTGGCTGCCGATGGCGCGCCAGCTGGTCACGGTCAAGACCGACTGCGACCTCTCCGCCGCGGTGGCGGACTTCCACGCGCTGCGCGAAATCGGCGAGGACAAGGACAAGCTGGTGGCGTTTTTCTCGCGCTACGGCTTCAAGACCTGGCTGCGCGAAGCGACCGGCAAAAGCCTGCCCGATGCCCGCGCCCAGGCCCGCGCCCGCGCGGCCGCTGCTCCCGCGCAAGGCGGCCTGTTCGATGCGCCGGCCGCGGCCGGCGCAGCCGAGGCACCGGCAGCGGACCAGGCCGCGCCGACCGAGATCCGCTACGAGACGGTCAGCACCGAGGCCCAGCTGGAAGACTGGATGCGGCGCATCGAGGCCGCGCCGCTGGTGGCGATCGATACCGAGACCACCTCGCTGGACCCGATGCAGGCGCAGCTGGTCGGCATCTCGCTGTCGGTCGAGCCGGGCGTGGCCTGCTATCTCCCGGTGGCGCACCGTGGCCCGGACGTGGCCGGGCTGCCCGACCACGGCCAGCTGTCGCGCGAGTTCGTACTCGGGCGCATGCGTGCGTGGCTGGAAGATGCCAGCCGCCCGAAGCTGGGCCAGAACCTCAAGTACGACGTCCATGTCTTTGCCAACCATGGCGTGAAGCTGCGCGGCGTGGCGCACGACACCATGCTGCAGAGCTACGTGCTGGCCTCGCACCGCAACCATGGCATGGACAGCCTGGCCGAGCGCCTGCTGAGCCTGAAGACCATCACCTATGAAGAGGTGTGCGGCAAGGGCGCGAGCCAGATCGGCTTCGACCAGATCGACCTGGCGCGCGCCACCGAATACGCTGCCGAAGACGCCGACGTGACGCTGCGCCTGCACCGCAAGATGTTCCCGCAGGTGGAAGCCGCGGCGGGCCTGCACCGCGTGTATGAAGAGATCGAGATGCCAGTCTCGGTGGTGTTGCAGAAGGTCGAGCGCAACGGCGTGCTGATCGATGCCGAACGCCTGGCCGCGCAGAGTGCCGAGCTCGGCCAGCGCATGCTGGCGCTGGAGCAGTCCGCCTACGAAGCCGCGGGCCAGCCGTTCAACCTGGGCTCGCCCAAGCAGATCGGCGAGATCCTGTTCAGCCAGATGAAGCTGCCGGTGGTGAAGAAGACCGCCAGCGGCGCGCCCTCGACCGACGAAGAGGTGCTGCAGAAGCTGGCCGAGGACTACCCGCTGCCCAAGCTGCTGCTGGACTACCGTGGCCTGGCCAAGCTCAAGTCCACCTACACGGACAAGCTGCCCAAGATGGTCAACCCGCAGACCGGCCGCGTGCACACCAGCTACGGCCAGGCCACCGCGGTGACCGGCCGGCTGGCGTCGACCGAGCCCAACCTGCAGAACATCCCGGTGCGCACCGAGGAAGGCCGCCGCATCCGCGAAGCCTTTATCGCCGAGCCCGGCAGCGTGATCGTGTCGGCCGACTATTCGCAGATCGAGCTGCGCATCATGGCCCATATCTCGGGCGACGAGAACCTGCTGCGCGCCTTTGCCAACGGCGAGGACATCCACCGCGCCACCGCCGGCGAGATCTTCGGCGTGGAGCGCGAGGCCGTCAGCAGCGAGCAGCGCCGCTACGCCAAGGTGATCAACTTCGGCCTGATCTACGGCATGAGCGCGTTCGGCCTGGCCGGCAACCTGGGCATCGAGCGCGAGGCCGCCAAGCACTATATCGACCGCTATTTCATGCGCTATCCCGGCGTGGCCCACTACATGGAAGAGACCCGGCAGACCGCGCGCGAGCAAGGCTATGTCGAGACCGTGTTCGGGCGCCGGCTGTGGCTGCCCGACATCAACGGCGGCAGCGGCCCGCGCCGGCAGGCCGCCGAGCGCGCCGCCATCAACGCGCCGATGCAGGGCACCGCTGCCGACCTGATCAAGCTGTCGATGATCGCGGTGCAGGACTGGCTGGAGCGCGACGGGCTGCAGACGCGCCAGATCATGCAGGTGCACGATGAACTGGTGCTGGAGGTGCCGGAGCACGAACTGGAGCTGGTCAAGGTGCGGCTGCCGGAGCTGATGTGCTCGGTGGCGCAGCTGCGTGTGCCGCTGGTGGCCGAAGTGGGCAGCGGCGCCAACTGGGAAGAAGCGCACTGACGAGGCGGCCTGTCAACCAGCCTGCGCCGCCCATGCGTTGTGGTATCGAATGAAGCGACTGCTGAGTCAGGCTTGCCAGCTTGCCAGGCATGCTGCAATGCAGCAGACTGTGGAAAATGCCTCAAGCAAGAATTCACAAAAACGCATCAGGTAGACCATGACAGAAACAAGGACGCCCCGCATCGTTGTCGTCGGTGGGGGAGCAGGGGGGCTGGAACTGGTAACGAAGCTGGGCGACAAGCTCGGCCGCAAGGGGCAGGCGCAGGTGGTGCTGGTAGACCGCCTGCCCACCCACATCTGGAAGCCGCTGCTGCATGAAGTGGCGGCCGGCAGCATGGACCCCAACACGCACCAGCTGGAATACGCGGCGCAGGCGCGCTGGCATCACTTCGAGTTCCAGCTGGGCGAGCTGACCGGCATCGACCGCACCCGCAAGACCATCTCGGTGTCGGCCAGCTTCGACGAGGACGGCGCCGAACTGCTGCCGGCGCGCGAGCTGTCATATGACACGCTGGTGCTGGCGATCGGCTGCGTCACGCATTTCTTCGGCGTGCCCGGCGCGGCCGAGAATGCCATCGCACTGGACGTCGTGGCGCAGGCCGAGCGCTTCCGCAAGCGGCTGATCGCGGCCTGCGTGCGGGCCCAGAACGGGCGCGGGCGCGTGGGCGAGGACGGCCGGCCGCGCGTGGACGTAGCCATCATCGGCGCGGGCGCCACCGGCGTGGAGCTGTCGGCCGAGCTGCGCAACACCGCGCACGTGCTCAGCGCCTACGGCCTGCACCAGCTTGACCCGCGCCGCGACGTGCATATCCACGTGATCGAGGCCGGCCCGCGCATCCTGCCGGCGCTGTCCGAGCGGGTCTCGGTCGAGACCGCCAAGCTGCTCAAGAAGCTCGACGTCGATGTCCTGACCAGCGAGCGCGTGACCGAGGTCACGCCGCAGGCGGTGCTGACCGCCAGCGGCAAGCATATCGATGCCGACCTGACCGTGTGGGCGGCGGGCATCACCGCGCCACCGGTGCTGGCCACGCTGGGGCTGCCGGTCAGCCGCCAGGGCCAGATCGTGGTCGGCCCGACGCTGCAGAGCGAGGGCGACCCGGACATCTTCGCCTTCGGCGACTGCGCCAGCTGCCCGTGGCCCGAGAAGCAGACCACGGTGCCGCCGCGCGCACAGGCCGCGCACCAGCAGGCCACCTTTCTCTACAACGCGCTGCGCGCCCGGCTGGACGGGCGCCCGCTGCCGTCGTTCGCCTTCAAGGACCTCGGCTCGCTGGTGTCGCTGGGGCATTTCAGCGCGGTGGGCAGCCTGATGGGCGGGCTGATCGGCGGCTCGATGTTCATCGAAGGGCTGATGGCGCGCGTCATGTATACGTCGCTCTACCGGATGCATGTGATGGCGCTGCACGGCGCCCTGGGCATGGCGCTGGACACGGTCTCGCACTGGCTGCGCCGCAAGACCAGCCCGCGCGTCAAGCTGCACTGACGCGCGCCGGGCCGGGGCTTCCCGCGCTGCACCATGCCGCGCGGGCGGCTGGCGTGCGGGGGTGGCTGCAAAGCCGCCCCATGTTTTCTCCATGTCTGCTTAAAATCTGCCGCTGGCGCCGCATCCCGGCCCAGCCACCAACGATCCTGGAGACACGCATGCTCAAACCGGAAGTGGATAGCCTCGTCCCCGGCCAGACGTTCGACCGCCGCGGCTTTGTCAAGACGGCGCTGGGTTCCGCCTTTGCGGCGGCCGCGCTGCCGGTGATGGCCCAGCAGGCCATCAAGACCGACTTTGCCGGCCTGAACGCCGGCGAGGTCACCATCCCCTCGGGCGGCTTCAGCATGCCGGCCTACCGCGCCCAGCCCGAAGGCAAGAAGAACCTGCCGATAGTGCTGGTGGTCAGCGAGATCTTCGGCGTGCACGAGCATATCGCCGACGTGTGCCGGCGCTTTGCCAAGCTCGGCTACCTGGCGATCGGGCCGGAACTGTTCGCGCGCCAGGGCGATCCGCAGAGCTTCGGCACCATCCAGGAGCTGCAGCGCGAGGTGATCGCCAAGGTGCCCGACACGCAGGTGATGGGCGACCTGGACGCCGCGGTGGCCTGGGCCGGTGCCAACGGCGGCGACGTGTCGCGCCTGGCCATCACCGGCTTCTGCTGGGGCGGGCGCATGACCTGGCTCTACGCCGCGCACAGCAAGCGCCTGAAGGCCGGCGTGGCCTGGTATGGCCAGCTGGCGCCCGAGCCGACCCCGCTCAAGCCGAAGAACCCCATCGACCTGGTCGGCCAGCTCCATGCCCCGGTACTCGGCCTGTACGGCGGCAAGGACACCGGCATCCCGCAGGAGCAGGTGGAGAGGATGAAGTCCGCGCTGGCGGCGTCTTCCGACCCGGACGCCAAGGCCTCGCGCTTTATCGTCTACCCCGAATCCGGCCATGCCTTCCATGCCGACTACCGGCCCAGCTATCGTGAAGCGGATGCCAGGGATGGCTGGCAGAAGTGCCTGGACTGGTTCAGGCAGCACGGCGTGGCCTGATCCGGCTGTCCAGGCGCCGCCAGGCGCCTCTCGCCCGACAGCAGGATTGCAAAGTCCCGGCGGATACGTACAATGCGGCCTTTGAGTTATTGCAACATTGTTGCGTTAGCCGCCCGGCGCGATGCGGGCGGAACGGCGGGGCCGCCCGGTACCGCCACCCCGGGAGCCCATCATCCATTCGACGCTTTTGTATATCCTGCTCGCCGCCACGATCTCGGGGGTGGGCAGCATCTTCGGGGCGGCGCTGCTGTCGCTGACGGTGGCGTCCCGCGTGGTCGAGCGCATGGTGAGCTTTTCGGTGGGCGTGCTGCTGGCCACCGCGCTGCTGCATTCGCTGCCCGAGGCGTTCGAGTCAGGCGCCGACCCGCGCGCGCTGTTCGGCACGCTGCTGGCCGGGCTGCTGGGCTTCTTCCTGCTGGAAAAGATCTCGCTGCTGCGCCACTCGCACCACCATGAGGGCGACGGGCACCACCACCACCACGGCCATGACCGCGAGGAAGCGGGCCGCAGCGGCCTGACCATCCTGGTCGGCGACACCTTCCACAATTTTGCCGACGGCATCGTGATCGCGGCGGCCTTCCTGGCCGATCCGCATATCGGCGTGGTCACCGCGCTGGCGATCGCGGCGCACGAGATCCCGCAGGAAGTGGGCGACTTCATCGTGCTGCTCAACGCCGGCTTCTCCAAGGCGCGTGCCTTCGCCTTCAACCTGCTGTCGAGCCTGGCGGCCATTGCCGGCGGCGTGGTCGGGTATTTCCTGCTCGACCAGCTGAGCGGCTGGATCCCGTACGTGCTGGTGATTGCCGCCAGCAGCTTCCTCTATATCGCGGTCAGCGACCTGATGCCCCAGATGCAGCGCAAGCCGCGCTGGCGCGAGTCGGCGATCCAGGTGGTGCTGGTGGCCGCGGGCATCTCGGCGATCGTCTTCATCACCAACGGCGTGCATGAGAGTCACAGCCACGGCGGGCACGGCCATATCGCGCCCGCCGCGCCCATTGCCTCGTCACGCTGACCTCAGGCGGCCCCGGTAGCGACCGGGCGCGCCGGGTCGGCGCACCATTCGCTCCATGAACCCGGGTACAGCGCCGCGCCGCCCAGGCCGGCCGCTTCCAGCGCCAGCAGGTTGTGGCAGGCCGTGACGCCGGAGCCGCACTGCATCACTGCCTGCGCCGGGGCGCGTGCGCCCAGCACTGCGCCGAATTCCGCGCGCAGGGTCTCGGCCGGCTTGAAGCGGCCGTCCGTTCCTAGGTTGTCCTTGAAGAAGCGGTTGACCGCGCCGGGGATATGGCCGCCTACAGGGTCCAGTGTCTCGTTCTCGCCGCGGAAGCGGTCGGGGGCGCGCGCATCCACCACCAGCAGCGAGGCGCGCTCGAGGTTGTCCACCAGCGCGGGGGCGTCGACGGTCGGCACCAGCGACTTGCGGCGTTGGAACTTGCCGGGGAACTCCGGCTCTTGCGTGGCATCGTGTTCCAGCGGCAGGCCGGCCTTGACCCAGGCGTCCTTGCCGCCGTCGAGCACCGCCACGGCATCGTGGCCGAGCCAGCGCAGCAGCCACCACAGCCGCGCGGCGAACATGCCGCCCTGCGCATCGTAGGCCACTACCGGGGTGTCGTCGTCCACGCCCAGCGCCTGCAGGCGCGCCACCAGGTCGTCGGCGTCGGGCAGGGGGTGGCGGCCGTTGCTGCCGGTCTTGGGGCCGGACAGCTCGTTGTCCAGGTGCAGGTAGAAGGCGCCGGGCAGGTGGCCGGTGCGGTAGGCCTCGCGGCCGGCGGCCGGGTCGGCCAGGTCGAAGCTGCAGTCGATCACGACGCAGCCGCCGGGGGTGGCCAGCAGCGATTGCAGCGCGGTGACGGAAATTAGCGGTTTCTGCATGGGAATCCTGTTGCGATCGATGGAAATGGGCTTAGGAGATGCTACACCTCGGGATGGACTTCCGCCTCCGGCGACTTGACCGGCGTGGCCGGCGTGGGCTTGGCATCGGTGCCCTGGCGCGCGCGCATCAGCGTGGTGGCGATGCCGCTGGCGATGATCAGCCCCATGCCCAGCCACGACAGCCAGTTCAGCCGGTCGGACCAGATCAGCATGCCCCATACGCTGGAAAAGACGATGCCGGCGTATTGCAGGTTGGCGGTCAGCAGCGTGTTGCCGCGCTTGTAGGCGCGCGTCATTGCGGTCTGGCCCAGCGTGGCCAGGATGCCGATGGCCAGCAGCAGGCCGGCGCCGTACCAGGTGTGCGGGCTGGTGCCGCCCAGCAGCATCCACACTAGCCCGGCGATCATGCCGACCAGCGAGAAATAGAACACGATGCGGCCCTCGGGCTCGCCCAGCTGGCCGAGCTGGCGCACCTCGACATAGGCCAGCGCCGTGAACATGCCCGAGATCAGCCCGACCAGGCCGCCGGTCAGCTGGTCCTTGCCGACTGAAGGCTGCAGCAGGCAGATCACTCCGGCAAAGGACAGCAGGATCGCCAGCACCAGGCGCCGGTCGGCATTGCCGCCGGTGCCGGCCAGCGCCGCGCCGGCGCCCAGGATCAGCGCGATCCACACCGGCGACATGTAGTTCAGCGTCATCGCGGTGGCCAGCGGCAGCAGCGAGATCGAGGTGAACCACAGCATCAGCGCGGTCACGCCGAATACGCTGCGCTTGATGTGCGACAGCATGTAGGGCGTGCGCACCGGAATCCCGCGCGAGGACAGCAGCACCCATATGATGACCACGCTGATCAGGCCGCGGTAGAAGACGATCTCGCCGGTGGTGTAGAGATCGGATGCCAGCTTGACGCCAACCCCCATCAGCGAGAAGGCGAAGGCGGCGAACAGCATCCAGAGCGATTGCATGGCGAGGGCGCGGTGAAGCGAAACGAAGCGGGAAGGGGCGGCGTCCGGCGCGCGAGCGGGCTTCGTGTCTGGCCTCGCGTCGCGAGAGCGGTGTGGCTGCCGGCACCGGACAATGATTCTAGCAGCGCACTTTGCGTCCCAAAGGAAAACGGACCGCCAGGGCGGTCCGTGCTTGCGTGCGTTGTGCGGTTATCGCACTAGACAAGATGTATTGACCTGCCGCACCTC
>NZ_JFJW01000119.1:195-60010 GCF_000611125.1 Cupriavidus sp. SK-4 | reverse complement strand
GCGCTCGAAGCCATGGCGGACCTGCGGCGGCAGCGGCCGCATCGGGGCCGATCCCACCAGGCTGCCCTTGACCGGCGCCACCGGTGGCGCCCCCCTGGCCTCGCCTGCCGGCAGGTTGCGCCATTCGTCGCGATGCATGCCGCGCGCCGGGCGCCCTTCGACGAAATTGCGTGCCGGCATGCCGGTGATGGCGCCCGGCACGTTGCGGTTGGCGTAAGGCGGCGGCCGGCGGTCGCCCATCACGATGTTGTTGACGGTGACCCGGTTGATGCGGGCGACATAGGTCGGGCTGGCGCGATAGACCGGCCGGTACGCGTCGCGCGGCCCCAGCGGATACCAGGCCACGCCCGGCCCGCTGCCAACGCGCACGCTCCAGTTCGGCCCGCTGGCGCCGACGAAGGCCACCACCGCGGGGGCGTAGCACGGGCGCACGCGCGGGCCCGGCACCCAGCCCCAGCGCGAGCCCACATAGGCCCAGCGGCCGTAGTGCGAGGGCGCGAAGCCCCACGGCGCGTCGTCGATCCAAGTCCAGCCCCACGGGGCGATCCAGGCCCAGTGCCCGACGCTGTACGGTGCCCAGCCGGCGCTGACCACGCGCGGGAACCAGACCGCGCCGTAGCCGGGGTCTTCCTGCCAGTCGCCGTAGCCGTCCAGCGCGGCGTAGCCGGGCATCTCGCGCGGCACGTAGCGGGCGGACGGCGAGGCGTCTTCGCGCGCGTCGCGGGCCGCGGTCCAGCGGTCGAAGGCGTCTTCCGGCGCGCCGCCGCCGCCGGCGTCGGCCAAGTCGGTGCCGGCAAAGCGCATGCGGTCGCCGCGCTGCAGCTCGATCGAGCGGCTGTCGCCATAGACCACGGCGCTGCCGTGGCGCATGGTCACGGTGGTAGTGCTGCCGTCCGGCGCCACGTCCAGCCGGTAGTCGCCCGGCTCGCGCGGCACGAAGGCCAGGTTGGGCGTGTCGACCTCGACCGTCTGGCCCGGCGGCAGCGCGCGCACGCGCAGCTGCAGCGTGCCCTGGGTCAGCTTGACCTGCGTGGCGCTGTCGTCCAGGTTCAGGATGCTGGCCGCGGTGGCGCCGCCCAGCCGGACCGCCACCGCGCCGGCATGCAGCTCGGCACGGCCGCCGTGGTCCAGCCAGAGCCGGTCGCCGGTGGTGAAGGGCCGGTTCAGGCCGGCGGCAGCCCAGTCGTCCGAGCCTGCCGGCGCAAAGCTGAGATTGCCGTCGACGGCGGTCAGCGTGGCAATGCGCGAGGAAGGATCGGCTTGCTGGTACTGGCCGTCAGTCGTCGGCGCATCAAGATAGGCCTCGCCGGGGGGGCCGGCGGGCACCTGGGCCAGTGCAGCAGCCGCCACCGCCAGGCCGGCGGCGGCCAGGGCCGTCAGCGCCAGCCTGCCACGGAATTGGCCACGAGCAGGGGGGAAAGATTGGGAAGGATTGAACATGGAAGTCAGGACCAGGACAAAACGCATAACGCACCGGAGCGGCCGGCCGATGTCAGCGGCAACCCTAATGTCACCATACATTGCCCCGGAAGCCGCGGCACGCCCGGCGCGGCAGACTTTGTAAGTTCGTATTTCGCCATGCGGCCATGGCGCGCAGACAGGACCGCTATCCCAGGCAGGCTGCGGGCGGGCGGGGGGTCAGCGGGTGCCCAGGACGGGCAGGCTCGCCGTCAAAGGTGGAAACAACTTCCCTGACAGGGCGGGGGGCAAAACGGGGGCGGAAGCGGCTCAGCGGCCGGACTGCTGGCGCAGCATTTCGGTCAGGCGCTCGGCCGGCATCGGGCGGCCGTACAGGTAGCCCTGCGCCTCATGGCAGCCGTTGGCCAGCAGGAAGTCGCGCTGCTCGGGCGTTTCCACGCCTTCGGCGACCACGCCAATGTGCAGGCTTGCGCCCACGTTGATCACCGAGCGCACGATTGCGGCATCGACCGGGTCTTCGGTCACGTTGCGGATAAAGGACTGGTCGATCTTGAGCCGGTCCACCGGGAACGACTTCAGGAAGCTGAGCGAGGCATAGCCGGTGCCGAAGTCATCGCAGGTCAGCGTCACGCCGTCGCGGCGCAGCGCCTGCAGCTGGTCCGCGACCTCGTCGCCCTGCTGCAGCGCGATGGTTTCGGTGATCTCGATCTCCAGGCAGTCCGGGGCCAGTTCCAGCGCGCGCAGCACG
Organism: Cupriavidus sp. SK-4; assembly: GCF_000611125.1. Taxonomy (NCBI): domain Bacteria; kingdom Pseudomonadati; phylum Pseudomonadota; class Betaproteobacteria; order Burkholderiales; family Burkholderiaceae; genus Cupriavidus; species Cupriavidus sp. SK-4. The sequence goes on along the minus strand of NZ_JFJW01000119.1, from coordinate 57,843 downwards.
TGGCGCACCTCGGTCAGCAACCGGCTTTCGGACAGCTGGGCCGCGAACAGGTTGATCGCCACCCGCGGCGGCTGGGGAAAGGCGAGCGACCACGCGCGCGCCTGGGCGCAGGCGGTCTGCAGCAGCCACATGCCGACATCGCTGGCAATGCTGCTGCCGGCCAGCGCGTCGATGAAGGCGGCGGGCGCCAGCAGGCCGCGGGTTGGATGGCGCCAGCGCATCAGCGCCTCGGCACCGTGCACGCGGCCGTCGCGCAGGTCGACCTGCGGCTGGTACAGCAGCTCGAACTGGCGCTGGGCATAGGCTTCGTGCAACGCCTGCACCAGCGACAGCCGCGTGGTCACGTCCGAGCGCATCTGCGGCTTGAAGAAGCGGATGGTACGGCCGCCGTCGTGCTTGGCGCGGGCCAGCGCCAGGCTGGCCGCGGCCAGCACGTCTGAACCCTGTTCGCCGGCGGCGGGGATCACGCAGGCGCCGATGCTGGCCAGCACATGGTGGCGGCCACCCGCGTTCTCATGCGGGGAGGACAGCATCGAGAGGATCGCCGCACCGACATGGCGCACCAGCGTGGGATCGGCAATGGAGGGGAGCAGCACACCGAACTCGTCGCTGCCGATGCGGCCGATGGCGGCGTCGCGCGGCGAGGCGTCGCGCAGGCGGCGGGCCACGCGCTGCAGGATCAGGTCGCCTTCGGCATGGCCGTGCATGTCGTTGAAGGCGCGGAAATCGTCAATGCCGATCAGCAGCAAAGCACAACGGGGCACCGCCTCGCTTTGCAGGCGTGCCTCCAGCCGCTTCAGAAATCCCTGGCGATTGTCAACGCCGGTCAGCGGATCGAGATCCGAGCCTGGCGAGGCGCCAGTCGCCTTCGCCCCCGACTTGGCCACCATCCCTGCCCCATCTGTAATTGTCGACATTGTTACCTGCTAGCAATTTAGCAAGTGTGACGAAAACTTGGAAAAAATCAAGCAGTTCCGATTGTGGCGGGAACGGGTATGCGGCTGCGCAACGGCGCCGCATTGCGCGTTGAATCGGCTCCCGGCTTACAGTACCCTACCGCGCATCAGGCCGCGCCCCGCCGCCCCGCGACCTCCTGCTTGCCCGGAGCGCCGCCCCTGAGGCGGCTTTGCGGGGAACGGCCGCTCCTGAACAAGAACATCACCGGGACCTCACCGTGAACGAATGGACCATCCGCACGCGCATCCTGGCAAGCTTCTCGCTGATCCTGCTTGTCATGGCACTGATGGGCGTTGTCTCCTACACCCGCCTGAGCGCCATTGAGCGCGAAACCACGCTGATGCTGAAGGACGCGCTGCCCGGACTGAACCACAGTACCGGCATCCGCGGCATCTGGGGCGAGCGATACGTGCTGGCGTGGCAGACCATCAATGCCGCCGACGAGGCCGAGCGGCGCAGCTTCCAGCAGCAGGGCCAGGACGCCGCCGGCCGGCTCGACAAGGTCGAGCAGCAGTACGAGGCCTCGATCACGCGCGACGAGGATCGTGTCGCCTTCAGGGCCTACCGGGACCTGCGCGCGCAATACGAACAGGCAGCCCAGATCCTGACCCGGACCGGCGAGTGGAACGGCGCCGCCGCCTCAGCCGCGTTGCGCGGCACCGTGCATGACCGCTGGATCGAGGCGCGCAAGGCCGCCCAGCACCTGGTGGACGACAACAGCGCGGTCAATGCGCGGGCGGCGCGCGGCATCGACGACGCCGTCAATGCGGCCAAGATCGGCATCGAAGCGGCGCTGATCGTGGCCCTGGTGGTCGCCATCGTCTGCGGCTACCTGCTGCTGCGCGCGATCACGGTGCCGATGCAGTCGATCGTCAACCTGCTGTCCGGCATCCGCGGCGGCGACCTGCGCCTGCGCATGGCGCTGCGCCGCAAGGACGAATTCCAGGAAGTGGAGGCAGGTTTCAACCAGATGACGGGCGAGCTGACCTCGCTGGTGGGCCAGGCGCAGCGCACCGCGATCCAGGTCACCACCTCGGTCAACGAGATCGCCGCGACGGCGCGCCAGCAGCAGGCCACTGCCACCGAGACCGCCGCCACCACGACCCAGATCGGCGCGACCTCGCGCGAGATTTCGGCCACCGCGCGCGACCTGGTGCGCACCATCCATGAAGTCTCCAGCGCCGCCGAGCAGGCAGCCGGGCTGGCCGGCACCGGCCAGGTTGGGCTGTCGCGCATGGAAGGCACCATGCAGCATGTGATGGACGCCGCCGGCTCGGTCAATGCCAAGCTGGCCACGCTCAACGAAAAGGCCGGCAATATCAACCAGGTGGTGACCACCATCGCCAAGGTGGCCGACCAGACCAACCTGCTGTCGCTGAACGCCGCGATCGAGGCCGAGAAGGCCGGCGAATACGGCCGCGGCTTTGCCGTGGTGGCGACCGAGATCCGCCGCCTGGCCGACCAGACCGCGGTGGCCACCTACGATATCGAGCAGATGGTGCGCGAGATCCAGTCGGCGGTGTCGGCGGGCGTGATGGGCATGGACAAGTTCTCGGAGGAAGTGCGCCGCGGCATGTCCGAGGTCACGCAGGTGGGCGACCAGCTGTCGCAGATCATCGCGCAGGTGCAGTCGCTGGCGCCGCGCGTGCTGATGGTCAACGAAGGCATGCAGGCCCAGGCCGGCGGCGCCGAGCAGATCAACCAGGCGCTGATGCAGCTGTCCGAGGCCGCACAGCAGACCGTGGAGTCGCTGCGCCAGTCGAGCCAGGCGATCGACGAGCTGACCCTGGTGGCCAACGACCTGCGCAGCGGCGTATCGCGCTTCAAGGTCTAGGGCCTGCGCCCCGCCGCCATGAAACTCTTCCTGCTGTTCCGCCTTGGCGCTGACCACTATGCGCTCGATGCCGCCGAGGTGGCCGAGGTGCTGCCGCTCACGCGCCTCAAGCAGATCCCCGGCGCGCCGGCCTGGGTGGCGGGCCTGATGGAGCGCCGCGGCCAGCCGGTGCCGGTGATCGACCTGCCGGCGCTGGCCACCGGCGTGCCGGCGGCGCTGCGCACCAGCACGCGCACGGTGCTGGTCCACTACCGCCGCCATGGCGGCGAGGCCAGCCGGCTGCTGGGCCTGCGCCTGGAATCGGCGACCCAGACGCTGCGCTGCCCGGCGCAATCGTTTGTCGACGGCGGCATCGCCGGGGCCAGCCCGCGCTACCTGGGGCCGGTGCGGCACGACGCGCGCGGCCTGCTGCAGTGGGTGCGGGTCGATGCCCTGCTGCCCGACGACGTCCATGCCATGCTGTTTGCCGACCCCTCCGGGGAGGCCGCGGCATGAGCACTGCCACGCACATCGAGGCCCTGCTCAAGGCCCGCATCGGCCTGGACGCGGGCGCCATCGGCACCGGCGCGGTGGCACGCGCCGTGCGCGAGCGCCAGCAGGCACGGCAGGCGCCGGACACCCAGGCCTACTGGGACTTGCTGCACGGTACCGCCGATGAATTCCAGGCGCTGATCGAGGCCGTGGTGGTGCCCGAGACCTGGTTCTTCCGGCATCGCGAAGCGCTGCTGGCGCTGGGCCGCCTTGCCGCCGAGCGCGCCTTTGCCGACGGCAGGCGCACGCTGCGCGTGCTGAGCCTGCCCTGCTCCACCGGCGAAGAGCCCTACTCGATCGCCATGGCCATGCTCGACGCGGGCGTGCCGGCGGGCCGCTTTGCCATCGATGCGGTGGACATCAGCGCCCGCGCGCTGGCCCGCGCAGGCCAGGGCGAATACGGCGCAAACGCCTTCCGCAGCGCGCCGCTGGATTTCCGCGACCGTTATTTCACGGCCACGCCCAGCGGCTATGTGCTGGATGCACGCGTGCGCGCGCAGGTGCGGCTGCTGCAGGGCAACCTGGTCGATCCCGGCCTGCTGGCCGGCGAGCCGCCCTATGACTTCGTGTTCTGCCGCAACCTGCTGATCTATTTCGACGCGCCGGGGCAGCGGCATGCGGTGCAGACGCTGGCGCGGCTGGCCGCTGCCGACGGCCTGCTCTTTGTCGGGCCGGCCGAGGCCAGCGTGCTGAGCGCGCAGGGCCTGGAGCCGGTCGGCTTGCCGCTGACCTTTGCCTTCCGCAAGCCGTCCGGCGTGCCCGCAGCCAGGGCGGCGCCGCGTGCGCCCGTGCACGCGGCCCAGCCGCCCCGCATGGCCGCACCGCCACGGCTGCCGAGGCCACCAGCCTCGATGCGGCCCGCCCCGGTCACACCCCTGCGGCCTGCAGCGCCCGCGCCTGGCAACGATCAGCGCGACGCGCTGGCTGCGATTGCCGCCCAGGCCGACCGCGGCGAGCTGGAGGCCGCCACCGCCGCCTGCCTGGCGCTGCTCGAGCGCACCCCGGATGCCAACGCCGACGCCTATTGCATGCTGGGCGTGCTGCACGACGCCGCCGGCCGCGCCGCGCAGGCCCATGCCGCCTACCGCAAGGCGCTGTACCTGGACCCGGCGCACCAGGAAAGCCTGTACCACCTGGCCGCGCTGCTCGATACCGAAGGCGATCACGACGGCGCCATGCGCCTGCGCCAGCGCGCGCAACGCCACACCCGCAAGCACCATGGCTGAGCCCCAAGGCATTGTCCTGCGCACCGAAAACATCGACGACTGCTGGCGGCGCATCGGCGTGCGCGGCCACGGCTCGTGCCCCGCGCTGGCCGAGCACGCGCACTGCCGCAACTGCCCCACCTACGCCCAGGCCGCGGCCATGCTGCTGGACGCGCAACGGCTGGACGTGGTGCCGGACGCACTGCCCGATGCCGCCACGCTCAGCGACGATGACGGGGCCTTGCCGGCCGAACGCGGCACCGCGCTGGCCTGCCTGGTGTTCCGCATCGGCGATGAGTGGCTGGCCCTGCCGACCGCCGCGCTGGGCGAAGTCACCGCGCCCTGCCCGATCCATTCGCTGCCGCACCGGCGCGATGCCGCCGTGCTGGGACTGGCCGCGGTGCGCGGCAACCTGCTGGCCTGCCTGTCGCTGGCCCGGCTGTTCGATGCGGGCGCCGGTGAAAGTGCCAGCGGCAGCCGCTTCCTGATCCTCGGGCAGGGCCGCGCCGCGATCGCGCTGCCGGTGGCCGAGGTGTCCGGCATCGCCCGCGTGCCGCAGCCCGCGCTGCAGCCGCTGCCCGCCACCCTTGCGCGGGCCTCGGCGCGCTACACGCAGGCGCTCTTCCTCGACCAGGACCGCAGCGTCGGGCTGCTCGATGCCGCACTGGTGCGCCAGGCGCTGGCCAGGAGCCTGGCATGAATTCCGAGCAACTGCGCGACGCCTCGCTGCTGGAACTGTTCGCGCTCGAGGCCGATGCCCAGGCCGAAGTCCTCAATGCCGGCCTGCTGGCGCTGGAGCGCAACCCGGCAGCCGCCGAGCAGCTCGAAGCCTGCATGCGCGCCGCCCACTCGCTCAAGGGCGCGGCCCGCATCGTCGGGCTCGATGGCGGCGTGCGCGTGGCACACGCCATGGAAGACTGCCTGGTCGCCGCACAGGGCGGCTTGCCGCTGACCGCCGCGCATATCGACGCGCTGCTGCAAGGCACCGACCTGCTGCTGCGCATCGGCCATCCGCCCGGCGGCGATCCGGGCTGGGCCGAGCACGCCGGCCGCGCCGAGATCGATGCAGTGGTGCAGCGGCTGGGCACGGTCGATGGCGGCGCCGGGGCGCCGGTCGTGCCGGCACCGCCGGCGTCGGACCCGGCCCCGTTACCGGAACCAGCTCCCGCGATACCGGCGCCGCCGGCACCGGCAAACGACACCCAAGAGCGCATGCTGCGCGTGAATGCAGATGCGCTTGACCAGCTGCTGGCGCTGTCCGGCGAGGCCATGGTCGAGTCGCACTGGCTGCGCCCCTTCGGCGCCTCGCTGCAGAAAGCAAGGCGGCAACAGGCACGCGCACTGCGCGCCGTCGATGCGCTGCAGGAAGCCTTGCAGGACGCACAGGACGGCAACGCGGGCGCGGCTGCGCACACCGCGCTGGCCGAACTGCGCCAGCTGCTGGACGAAAGCCACGACCAGCTGGCTGCGCGGCTGGAAGAGTTCGAACAATACGATCACCGCGCCACGCGGCTGGCGCGCCGGCTCTATGACAGCGCACTGGCCTCGCGCATGCGCCCGCTGGCGGACGCGCTGACCGGCTACGCGCGCATGGTGCGCGACCTCGGGCGCACGCTCGGCAAGCCGGTGCACCTGGAGCTGATCGGCGCCGGCACGCAGGTGGACCGCGATATCCTGGAAGCGCTGGACGCGCCGCTGGCGCACCTGCTGCGCAACGCGGTCGACCACGGCATCGAAGCGCCCGAGGTGCGCGCGGTGCAGGGCAAGCCGGCACAGGGCTGCGTCACGCTGCAGGCGCGCCACAACGCGGGCCGCCTGGTCATCGAGATCTTCGACGACGGCGCCGGCGTCGACCTGGAAGCCCTGCGCCGCGCCATCGTGCGGCGGCGGCTGGCCTCCGAAGAGACCGCGGCGCGGCTGTCGCAGGCAGAGCTGCTCGACTTCCTGCTGCTGCCGGGCTTCAGCATGCGCGACACGGTCTCCGAGGTCTCCGGCCGCGGCGTGGGCCTCGATGCCGTGCAGGAGATGGTGCGCCGCGTGCGCGGCAGCCTGCGCCTGACGCAGCAGCCGGGCCAGGGCCTGCACTTCCGGCTGGAGCTGCCGCTGACGCTGTCGGTGGTGCGCACGCTGCTGGTGGAGGTCGCGGGCGAAGCCTATGCTTTCCCGCTGGGCCGCGTGCTGCGCGCGGCCTCGGTGGCGCGCAGCGAGATCGAGCAGACCGAAGGGCACCAGCATTTCCGCCACGAAGGCCGCGCCATCGGGCTGGTCAGCGCGGCGCAGGTGCTGCAGCGCCCCGAGGCTGACGCTGCCAATGTGCTCGAGCAGGTGCCGGTGGTGGTCATCGGCGAGGCCGAGCGCATCTATGGCATTGCCGTCGACCGCATGCTGGGCGAGCGCCTGCTGGTGGTGCAGCCGCTGCCCGCGGCACTGGGCAAGGTCCGCGACATCGCCGCCGGCAGCCTCACCGACGACGGCACGCCGGTGCTGATCTTCGATGTCGAGGACGTGATCCGCTCGGTCGAGAAGCTGGTCTCCGAGGGCCTCATCGAAGGCGTGCGGCAGGCGGCCGTGGCCAGCGTCCAGGCGCGCGCGCGGCGCGTGCTGGTGGTGGATGACTCGCTCACCGTGCGCGAGCTGCAGCGCAAGCTGCTGGCCGGGCGCGGCTATGACGTGGCGGTGGCGGTCGACGGCATGGACGGCTGGAACGTGCTGCGCGCCGAGCTCTTCGACCTGGTCATCACCGATATCGACATGCCGCGCATGGACGGCATCGAGCTGGTGCGCCGGATCCGGCAGGACGCCGCGCTGCGGCAGCTGCCGGTGATGGTAGTGTCGTACAAGGACCGCGAGCAGGACCGCCAGCGCGGCCTGGAGGCCGGCGCGGACTATTATCTGGCCAAGGGCAGTTTCCACGACGCCGCGTTGCTCGACGCGGTCCAGGACCTGATCGGCGAGGCACGCCCATGAAAATCGGCATCGTCAATGACTCGGCGCTTGCGGTAGCCGCGCTGCGCCGCGCGCTTGCGCTGGATCCGTCGTTCGAGATCGCCTGGGTCGCCGGCGACGGCGAACAGGCGGTGCAGATGGCCGCGCGCAAGACCCCGGACCTGATCCTGATGGACCTGCTGATGCCAGTCATGGACGGGGTCGAGGCGACCCGGCGCATCATGTCCGCCACGCCCTGCGCGATCGTGGTGGTGACCATGGACCTGGGCCGCAACGCCTCGCAGGTGTTCGACGCGATGGGCCACGGCGCCATCGACGCGGTCGACACCCCCACGCTGGCCGAGCCCGATGCCCAGCTTGCCGCCGGGCCGCTGCTGCGCAAGCTGCGCAATATCGGCCGCCTGCTGGCCGGCCGCGTGGCCCCGCAGCACACGCTGACGGCGGCGCCGCGCGCAGTGGCCGCACCACGGCTGGTGGCGATCGGCGCCTCGGCCGGCGGCCCGGCCGCGCTGGCCGCGCTGCTGGGGGCACTGCCGGCGGACTTCGGCGCCGCGGTGGTCACCGTGCAACATGTGGACGAGGCCTTTGCCGCCGGCATGGCCGACTGGCTCGACGGACAGTGCAAGCTGCCGGTGCGCATTGCCCGCGCCGGCGACGCGCCCCAGGCCGGCACGGTGCTGCTGGCCGGCACCAACGACCACCTGCGCCTGGCCAGCCCCACGCGCATGGCCTACACCGAACAGCCCTGCGACTACCTGTACCGCCCCTCCATCGATGTGTTCTTTGAAAGCGTGGTGGAGCACTGGCGCGGCGACGTGATCGGCGTGCTCCTCACCGGCATGGGCCGCGACGGCGCGCTGGGGCTGAAGGCCATGCGCGATCGCGGCTTCCTGACCATTGCCCAGGACCGCGCCACCAGCGCCGTGTACGGCATGCCCAAGGCCGCCGCAGCCATGGGCGCGGCCGCCGAGATCCTGCCGCTGCCGCGCATTGCGCCGCGGCTGGTGCAGGCATGCGGCGGCGCGGCGCTGCTTTGACCCAATGCAATACGTCCCGGCCGGCACCGGGACCGTGACACCCAGGAACTGAACATGCAACCCGGATTACCCAACCGACCCGCAGCGCCTGCGGCCGACAAGGACTACCTTGCCATGGTGCTGCTGGTGGACGACCAGGCCATGGTCGGCGAAGCGGTGCGCCGCGCGCTCTCCACCGAGCCCGACATCGACTTCCACTACTGCTCGCAGCCCGATGAGGCCGTGGCGGTGGCGCAGCGCACCAAGCCCACCGTGATCCTGCAGGACCTGGTGATGCCGGGCGTGGACGGCCTGACGCTGGTGCAGCGCTATCGCGAGAATCCCGCCACGCGCGACATCCCCATCATCGTGCTGTCGACCAAGGAAGAAGCCGCGACCAAGGGCGCGGCGTTCGCCGCCGGCGCCAACGACTACCTGGTCAAGCTGCCCGACAGCATCGAGCTGATTGCGCGCATCCGCTACCACTCGCGCTCGTACTTGAACCAGCTGCAGCGCGACGAAGCCTATCGCGCGCTGCGGCAAAGCCAGCAACAGCTGCTGGAAACCAACCTGGAGCTGCAGCGGCTGACCAATTCAGACGGCCTGACCGGCTTGTCCAACCGGCGCTATTTCGATGAATACCTCGGCGCGGAATGGCGCCGCGCGCTGCGCGAGCAATCCCAGGTGGCGCTGCTGATGATCGACGTCGACGCATTCAAGGCCTACAACGACACCTACGGCCACGTCGCCGGTGACGAGGTGCTGCGCCGCGTGGCCACGGTGATCCGCGACAATTGCGTGCGCGCCACCGACCTGCCCGCGCGCTTCGGCGGTGAAGAATTCGCCATGGTGCTGCCGGCGACCTCGCCGGGCGGCGTGCGGCTGCTGGCCGAAAAGGTGCGGCGCGCGGTGCAGGCGCTGACCATTGCCCACAGCGGTTCCCCCACCGCCGACTGCGTCACCGTCAGCGTCGGCGGCGCCGTGCTGGTGCCCCAGCCTGACCAGTCGCCGAACCAGGTGGTGGAAGCAGCCGATGCAGGCCTCTACCAGGCCAAGCGCAATGGCCGCAACCAGGTGATGATGGCGCAAGGCTGAGTCACTGCAGCAGCACCGCTGCAACAACCGGTTACACACTGGCGTCCACCCGGCCAACCGGGCCACCTGCCCCGCCCACGTCCGCCAGGCCCCGCGCCTGCGGGCCTGGCCGGCCCCGCCACGGACGCACGCGTCACCGCTTGTCGGAATTGTCCGACATGCAATTCGGAACCTCGCGCCTGTCTCGCCCCTGGGTTGATACCTATCGTTGCATCACGGCAGGTGCAATCGCTGCGCCTGGCATCGACAGACAGCCAACTGGCCACGCGACCGGCGCGCCCCCGCGCGGGCATGGGCCAGATCGTCTCTGACTTCAACAGCAAGAGGTGACCCATGTTCCGATCCAAGTCCCTGTTCATCGGCCTCGCGTTAGCTGCCACCGCGGTCCTGACCGCCTGCGGCGGCGGTGATGACGGCATCGACGACCGCATCGGGCTGAGCAAGCCCAGCATCCGCGTGATCCACGCCATCACCGGCGGACCGAATGTCGACGTGCTGCAGAACGGCACCCTGACCAGCTTCGTGAACAAGCCTTACAAGTTCGTCTCGACCTACTTCAACGTGGAGACCGGCAACCAGCTGATCTCGTTCAACCGCACCGGCACGCAGACGGAAATCGGCCGCGCCACCATCGTCGCCGCCACTGGCCACAAGTACACGGTAGTGGCACTGCCCGGCGCGACCGCCGCGGAAACGCTGACCATCGACGACCCGTTCGAAAAGGGCCTGCTGTCGCACAAGGCGCGCGTGCGCAGCCTGAACGCCTCGTTCAATGCGCAGAACGTTGACATCTACCTGACCTTGCCGGCCATCGACCTGAATTCGGTGGGCCCGACCTTCGCCAACGTGGGCTACAAGCAGGCTGTGCCAGCCTCGGGCGCCGACTCGATCGACGTGGATGGCAACACCACCTACCGCCTGCGCATCACCACCGCGGGGACCAAGACTGTGATCTTCGATTCCGGCGCGCTGACGCTGGCCAACAACGCCGACTGGCTGATCACCACGATCCCGGTCGACGGCATCGGCGCGACCGTGCCGAACAAGATCAAGGTGCTGGTCGCACGCGGCGATGATGAGTCGCAAGCTGGTCTTGAACTCGTAACGCAGTAACAGCGTGCTTGCAGCTGCCTGCGGCAGGCGGGCAGCATGCAGGAGGCCGGTCCGCAGGACCGGCCTTTTTTGTCTGCCGGGTGGCGGCTGACCGCCCTTACTGTTCTGCCCCCGGCTCCAGCTCCGCCTTCAGCACCGCCAGGTGCGACATATAAGCCTCCAGTTCCGCCCGCCCCTGCTCGGTGATGCAATAGACGCGGCCACTGCCTTCAACCAGTTCGGCAGTAATGGCCCGCGCCATCATCAGACTGCGCAGGATCGGCCGCAACGAGCGGATATTCTTGTCGATGCCACGCTCGCGCAGCCGGTCGACCAGGCTCAGGACCGTGGACGGGCTCGACTGGACGAGCTTGAGCACATAGATACGTGAGAAAAACCGGTCAAAGATAGGCGGTTTCATGGGCGCTGTCGGCGCACCCGATGGTGCGGGAATCCTGATCATCATGCGCAGCCCATGACTGCTGCCGCAGTCGGGCACTGGTTCTTGATGGCGGGTGGACGCGAGCGCGCGATCGGCCCGCGAAAGCAAACGGGGTGCGCGAAGGCACCCCGTTTGCTTGCGTTGCGTGCGCCGTCCGGCATGAGCCGGGCCGGCGCGATTCCGGGGAGCGCGCGTGGAGCTATTCTTCCTGGAACGCTTCTTCGCGCTTGGCCTTGATCGACGGCAGGGCGACTACTGCAACCAGGGCCGCGGCTGCAATCAGCAGGCCGACCGACAGCGGCCGGGTCACGAACACGGTGAAGTCACCGCGCGAGAGCAGCAGCGTGCGGCGGAAGTTCTCTTCCATCATCGGTCCCAGCACGAAGCCCAGCAGCAGCGGAGCGGGTTCGCAGCGCAGCTTCAGGAACAGGTAGCCGATGATCCCAAAGCCCGCGGCCATGAACACGTCGAAGGTCTGGTTGTTGACCGAGTACACGCCGATGCCGCAGAACACCAGGATCGCCGGGTACAGGAAGCGGTACGGCACGGTCAGCAGCTTCACCCAGATGCCGATCATCGGCAGGTTCAGGATGATCAGCATCAGGTTGCCGATCCACATCGAGGCGATCAGGCCCCAGAACAGCGACGGGTTGCTGGTCATCACCTGCGGGCCGGGCTGGATGTTGTGGATGGTCATCGCCCCCACCATCAGCGCCATCACCGCGTTGGGCGGAATGCCCAGCGTCAGCAGCGGGATGAACGAGGTCTGCGCCGCGGCGTTGTTGGCAGACTCCGGACCGGCCACGCCTTCGATCGCGCCCTTGCCGAATTCATGCGCGTACCTGGAGGTCTTCTTCTCCAGCGAGTACGCAGCGAACGAGGCCAGCGCCGCGCCGCCGCCGGGCAGGATGCCAAGCGCCGAGCCCAGTGCGGTGCCGCGCAGCACGGCCGGGATCATGCGCCTGAAATCTTCCCTGGTCGGGAACAGGTTGGTCACGCGGTTGGTGAAGGTCTCGCGCGCTTCCTTCTGCTCCAGGTTGGCGATGATCTCGGCAAAGCCGAACATGCCCATGGCCAGCGCCACGAAATCGATGCCGTCGGTCAGTTCCGGCACGTCGAACGAGAAGCGCGCGGCGCCCGAGTTCACGTCGGTGCCGATCAGGCCGAGCAACAGGCCCAGCACGATCATCGAGATCGCCTTGGGCAGCGACCCCGAGGCCAGCACCACGGCACCGATCAGGCCCAGCACCATCAGCGAGAAGTATTCGGCAGGACCGAACTTGAAGGCCAGTTCGGACAGCGGCGTGGCGAACGCGGCCAGGATCAGGGTGGCCACGCAGCCGGCGAAGAACGAGCCCAGGCCGGCGGTGGCCAGCGCCACCCCTGCCCGTCCGCGCCTTGCCATCTGGTAGCCGTCGATGGTGGTCACCACCGAGGACGATTCACCAGGCAGGTTCACCAGGATGGCGGTGGTCGAGCCGCCGTACTGGGCGCCGTAGTAGATACCGGCCAGCATGATCAGCGCGGCCACCGGCGGCAGCGTGTAGGTGATCGGCAGCAGCATGGCGATGGTGGCCAGCGGCCCCAGGCCCGGCAGCACGCCGATCAGGGTACCCAGCACGCAGCCCAGGAAGGCGTAGGCCAGGTTCTGCAGCGACAGGGCCGTGGAAAAGCCCAGCGCAAGGTGATCAAATAATTCCATGGTCGGCGCTCCTTAACCGGTGATGAAGGCCGGCCACACCGGCATCTGCAGGTTGATGCCGTAGACGAATGCGCCAAGGCTGATCAGCACCAGCACCACGGCGTTGAGCAGCGCACCCTTCCAGCTGAATTCATGGCTGGCCATCGACGACACCATCACCAGCACGAACACCGACAGCACCATGCCCAGCGGCTTGAGCAGCAGGCCGAACAGCACCACCGAACCGAGGATCCACAGCAACGTCTTCAGGTCCCAGCGGGCGAGATGGTCTTCCTCGCCCTTGGGCGACAGCGAGGACAGCACCACCACCGCCCCCAGCACTGCCAGCACCAGTCCCAGCAGGAATGGAAAATATCCGGGTCCCATCTTGGCGGCCGTTCCCATGGAATAGCCGCGAGCGACCCAGGAAAAGCCCAGACCGACCAGAACGAACATCAGGCCGGAGGCAAAGTCCTTTTGGCTGCGTATGCGCAAAACGATTCTCCTCAAAGTTCACGAAATGCCGTGCCGGGGATGCACTGGCTCGGGCGGCAAGGCATGCACAAGGCATGCTCCCCGACGGTTGAACCGAACCTTAGAGACGTGATCTTTCAGGTGCCTTTCATTTGTCTTGGTTTAGGGGTATTCACCGATACCCCTAGAAAACAAGGCAAATCCAGCCGACGCGCACGAATAAATACATCACAACGTGATGTATTTATTCGTGAAGAATCCGGAAGAAAAGTCGACGGGAATATCAGGCGAACAAGACGGCACGCGCGCTTGCGTCAAGGCAAGGCGCGGCCGGAAGGACGCGCGCCTGCCCTGGCCAGGCAGGCGACGCGTGCGCCGGGAGGGAGTGCCAGCGATGACACGATGACACACCGATCTTTCGAATGGCTTTCAAAGCCGGCGGCACGATCACGGGCCGCTGCAGCTCAGCGCACGCCTGCGGGCTCGGGCGTTGCCGAGGCGGTCTCCTCAATGACCTCGCCCGCGTCTTCGCAAGGCGTTCCCATGCTGGTATCGGGCGCCTGCCCCACGGCTTGCGCCGGATGCGGCACGGTGGGCAGGATATGGCTGCGGCGCCAGTTGCCGAAGCGGTAGTAGCCGGCCGCCAGCACCACAGACACCACCGAGCCCAGCGGGAAGCTCCACCAGATCGCCTCGGCGCCGATGCGCGGGCCCAGCACCCACGCGAACGGCAGCCGGATCACCCACATCGACAGGAACAGGATCACCAGCGGCGCCATCACCGCGCCGGTTGCGCGCACCGTGCCGAAGATGACGATGGTGAAGCCAAACAGGATGAACGACCACAGCACCACCACGTTGATATGCTGCGCGATGCCGATGGCCACGCCGTCAGTGCCCAGGAACAGCCCCAGCGAATGCCGGTTGAACAGATAGATCAGCGCGACCAGCGCACCGGTCATCACCACATTGATCAGCAGCCCCACGCGCGTGATGCGCGACACCCGCTGCCACAGTCCGGCGCCGACGTTCTGCGCCACCATCGACGATACGCTCGCGCCTACCGCCAGCGCGGGCATCTGCACATAGGTCCACAACTGCGAGGCCACGCCGTAGGCGGCGGTGGTCTGCGAGCCATAGGCATTGACCAGCGCCATCATCACGATCGCCGACGACGAGATCACCACCATCTGCAGGCCCATCGGCAAGCCCTTGACCACCAGCGCCCGCAGGATCGCCGGATCGGGCCGCAGCAGTGCCAACTGGGCGCGGTGCAGCAGCAGGAAATGGCGGCGCCGGTACAGCAGCACCATCATCGCCGCCAGGCTCACCAGCTGCGCGATCAGCGTGGCCAGCGCCGAGCCCGCGATGCCCAGCGCCGGGATCGGGCCCATGCCGAAGATCAGCACCGGATTGAGCGCCACGTCCAGCACCACGGACAACAGCATGAACCAGAACGGCGTGCGCGAATCGCCCGCGCCGCGCAGCGTCATCATCACGAAGTTGTAGAAGTACATGAACGGCAGCGCCAGGAAGATGATGCGCAGGTAGCTCACGGCCAGCGGCGCGGCGTCTTCCGGCGTGTGCATCGCCGCCAGGATCGCCGGCGTATAGAAATAGCCCAGCGCCGAGGCCAGCACCGACAGCCCGACAAAGAAGGTGGTGCTGGTGCCGACCACGCGGCGCGCCTCGTCCAGGTCGCGCGCACCCACGGCCTGGCCGATCATGATGGTGTTGGCCATGCTGATGCCGAACACCACGCCCAGCAGGAAGAACAGGATGATGTTGGCGTTGGAGGTTGCCGTCAGCGCGGCCTCTCCCAGGAAGCGGCCGACCCAGACCGAATTGATCGAGGCGTTCAGCGACTGCAGGATGTTGCTGCCGAGCACCGGCAGCGAGAACAGCAGCAGGGTGCGGCCGATCGGGCCGGTGGTCAGTCTGGCGTCTGGCTTCATGAGGCGTCGCGCATGGGGAAATCCGCCCAGTCTATTCCTGCCCGGAGGCGGCTACAAGGACACATGGCCGGCACGGCACCGCGCTTTTTACCTGAATGAGTTATTCCCCTCCGGTTGCGGCCCCCCGCATACTCGGCGCGGGACCACTGCGTCCCAGGCCGGCTGCCGGAAGCAATGCCCGGCATGCGCGTGCGCCCTTCAGTCGCAGTCAAAACGAGGAGGTGGGGTCATGTTTGTCGGTTTCCAGCCTGTTTCCGGCGCCCTGGTGCCGTTTGCCTATGACTGGCCGATGGTGGGCCTGTCGTTCCTGATCTCTGTCTGCGGCGCCTACGTGGGCCTGCGCTGGTCGCGGCGCGTGCGCATGCCCGACGGCCGCCTGGACGTGGACCGGCTGTTGTGCGCCAGCGTGGCGCTGGGCGGCGGCGCGGTCTGGTCGATGCACTTCATCGGCATGGTGGCCTACCAGACCCCCACGCACCGCGAGTTCGGGCTGTTCATGACGCTGGCTTCGCTGGTGGTCGTGATGGTGCTGGCCGGTGCCGGGCTGGCGATCGCCTCGCGCCCGCGCGGCAGCCGTACCGACAACGTGGTCAAGGGCGGCGTGCTGACCGGGCTGGGCGTGGTGGCGATGCACTACACCGGCATGGCGGCGATCCGCTCCAACACCCGCTTCGACTGGGACCTGGCCATCATCGGGCTGTCGGTGGTGATCGCGGTGGTGGTGTCGGTGGTGGCGCTGTGGCTGGCCACCACGGTGAAGACCCGCGGCAAGCAGCTGGCAGCGGCCGTGGTCATGGGCGTTGCCGTCTGCGGCATGCACTACACCGGCATGTCGGCGGGCACCATGATCTGCACCAGCCCGACCTACGCGCCCAGCCTGTTCGCCATCGAAGGCGACAGCATCGACTATGCGGTGTTCGGCCTGACGCTGATCACGCTGCTCGTGATCCTGGTGGTGGAAGCCACCCGCACCGGGGCTGAAATCGTGCCGGTGGCGCGCACGCGCGATACCGCCTGAACCAGCCGCGGGGGACATTCCCGCACATTCCTCCTGGGAACGCACCCGGCGCGCTGCATGAACGCGGCCACCGGGTTAAGCTTGCGTTTTCACCGCCCACCAGGAGAACACGCATGTACCAGGATCTCGCCCTCTATATCGACGGGGAATTCATCAAGGGAGGCGACCGGCGCGAGCAGGATGTCATCAACCCGGCCACGCAGGAAGTGCTGGGCAAGCTGCCGCATGCCAGCCGCGCCGACCTGGACCGCGCGCTGGCCGCCGCGCAGCGCGCGTTTGAAACCTGGAAGAAGACCTCGCCGCTGGAGCGCGCCAAGATCCTGCGCCGCGTGGGCGAGCTCACCCGCGAGCGCGCCAGGGAGATCGGCCGCAATATCACGCTGGACCAGGGCAAGCCGCTGGCCGAGGCCGTCGGCGAAGTGATGGTCTGTGCCGAGCACGCCGACTGGCACGCCGAGGAATGCCGCCGCATCTATGGCCGCGTGATCCCGCCGCGCCAGCCCAATGTGCGCCAGATCGTGGTGCGCGAGCCGATCGGCGTGTGCGCCGCCTTCACGCCGTGGAACTTCCCGTTCAACCAGGCCATCCGCAAGATCGTGTCGGCGCTGGGCGCCGGCTGCACGCTGATCCTGAAAGGGCCGGAAGACTCGCCCAGCGCGGTGGTGGCGCTGGCGCAGCTGTTCCATGATGCCGGCCTGCCCCCGGGCGTGCTCAACATCGTCTGGGGCGTGCCCGGCGAGATCTCGACCTACCTGATCGAATCGCCGATCGTGCGCAAGATTTCGTTCACCGGCTCGGTGCCGGTGGGCAAGCAGCTGGCGGCGCTGGCCGGAGCGCATATGAAGCGCGTGACCATGGAGCTGGGCGGCCATTCGCCGGTGCTGGTGTTCGATGACGCCGACATCGACCCCGCCGCCGAGATGCTGGCGCGCTTCAAGCTGCGCAATGCCGGCCAGGTATGCGTGTCGCCGACGCGCTTCTACGTCCAGGAGAAGGCCTATGACCGCTTCCTGGCGCGCTTTACCGAGGTGATCGGCTCGATCAAGGTGGGCAACGGCCTGGAAGACGGCACCCAGATGGGGCCGCTGGCGCATGAGCGCCGCGTGCTGTCGATGGAGCAGTTCCTGGACGATGCCAGCCAGCGCGGCGGCAAGGTGGTGGCAGGCGGCTCGCGCCTGGGCGGCAAAGGCTACTTCTTCGCGCCCACCGTGGTTACCGACCTGCCCGACGACTCGCGCCTGATGACCGACGAGCCGTTCGGCCCGGTGGCGCCGGTGACGCGCTTCAAGGACACGGCCGAGGTGCTGCGCCGCGCCAACAGCCTGCCCTTCGGCCTGGCCTCGTATGTGTTCACCAACTCGCTGAAGACCGCGACCAAAGTGTCCAACGGCCTGGAAGCCGGCATGGTCAACATCAACCACTTCGGCATGGCGCTGGCCGAGACCCCGTTCGGGGGCATCAAGGATTCTGGCATCGGCAGCGAAGGCGGCCAGGAAACCTTCGACGGCTACCTGGTGACCAAGTTCATCACCCAGGCCTGAGCGGCCGGGCGCGGCGCAAGGCGGCTTGCCGCCGGCTCCCTCCCCGGGGCCGGCGGCGCCTCCCCGTCAGCGGAAGAAGATGCCGCGCGTCAGGAACGTATGATTCGCTTCTTCCGCCATCAGCCAGACCAGCACCAGCAGGCACAGCGGCGGTACCAGGATGGCGCAGATCAGCGCCATGCGCTCCCATGCCATGTGCATGAACACTGCCACGATCAGCCCCGCCTTCAGCCCCATGAACACCAGGATCAGCGTCCAGCGCAGGTAGCCGGTGACATGGAAATAGTCGACCAGGTAGGACAGCGTCGACAGCACGAACAGCAGCAGCCAGATCTTCAGGTACAGCCCGATGGGATGCTGCTGGCCGGAGTGCGCGGCATGCCCGGCATCGTGGCCGGAGCCATGCCCTGGCGTCACCGGGGTTGCGGGAGTTGCCGGATTCGATGCCATGGCCGTCACCAGAGATAGAACAACGCAAAGATAAACACCCAGACCAGGTCGACGAAGTGCCAGTACAGGCCCGCGATCTCCACGATCTGGTAGTTGCCGGTGGCCTCGTAGCGCCCGCGCAGCACGCGCGTGGCCACGATCAGCAGGTACACCACGCCGCACGACACATGCAGGCCGTGGAAGCCCGTGATCATGAAGAAGGTAGAGCCGAACTGCGCCGCCCCCATCGGGTTGGTCCACGGGCGCACGCCCTCGTCCACGATCAGCTTGGTCCATTCGAAGGCCTGCATGCCGACGAACATCACGCCAAACAGCGCGGTGACGAACATCAGGATGGCGCACTCGCGGCGCGCGCGCCGGTAGGCAAAATTGACCGCCATCGCCATGGTGCCGCTGCTGGTGATCAGCACGAAGGTCATGATGGCGATCAGCAGCAACGGGATGTCGGCGCCCCCCACGTGCAGCGCGAACACCTCGCTGGGATTGGGCCACGGCACCGTGGTCGACATGCGCACGGTCATGTAGCCGGTCAGGAAGCAACTGAAGACGAAGGTGTCGGACAGCAGGAAGATCCACATCATCGCCTTGCCCCACGACACCTTGAAGGCCTGCTGGTCCGACGACCAGTCGGCCAGCAGGCCGCGCACGCCGCCCACCTGGGGCGCAGGCGCCACGCCGGGTGTGCCCGATGGTGAAGACAGTTGCGTTGACATGCCGGTCCTCCTTGCTGCCGCCGCCGCTAGGCCGTGCCGCAGATATAGCGCACCAGTTCGGGCGTGAGCCACCCCAGCGCCGCCAGCAGCACCACCCATACCGCCAGCAGGAAATGCCAGTAGCGCGCGCACAGCCGCATGCGCAGCACCGCGGCCTCGCCGCTGCCGCGTGCCGACATGGCAACGCCCCAGCCGGCCAGGCCGCCCAGCACGTGCAGGCCGTGCATCGCGGTCAGCAGGTAGAAGAAGCTGCCGGCCGGATTGCCGGCAGGCATCACCTGCATCGCACCCAGTGCCTGCCAGGCCCACAGCTGCGAGGCGACGAAGCCGGCCGCGCCCAGACCGCCCAGGCGCAGCGCCTGCCTGGCCACGGCCATCTCGCCCCGGCCCGCGGCGCGCGACGCCACCGCCATCGCCACGCTGCCGGCTCCCAGCAGCGCGGTGGACAGCCACACCTGCCAGGGCAGCCCGATGCGGTGCCAGTCCGGGCTGTCCATGCGCAGCGCATAGGCGGTCAGGAACAGCGCAAACAGCGAGGTCACCACGCCCATGAACACCCACAGGCCGATGCTTGCGGGGGCGCGCCCTTGCGGCCGGTGGTTGGCGGCATTCTCGTCGGACGGATTGCCGCCGAAATCGTCGCGGCTGACCTTGTACAGGGCTTCGGCGTTCATGCTACGGCTCCGCGGCTGGCATGCGGTTCAGGCTCGGCCCCGCCCTCTTCCGGCGGCGCGTTCTGCGCGATAAAGTCCTCGCGCGCGCCCGGCACGCTGTAGGCATAGGCCCAGCGGTACACCACCGGCAGATGCGGCCCCCAGTTGCCGTGCGCGGGCGGCGTCTGCGGCGTCTGCCATTCCAGCGAGGCCGCGCGCCACGGGTTGGCGTCGGCCTTGCGGCCATGCCACAGGCTCCACACCAGGTTGAAGACAAAGAGCAGCTGCGCCGTGGCGACGATGAAGGCGGCCACCGAGATGTACATGTTCATCACATGCGCCGACTCCGGGATAAAGGCGTAGTTCTCGTAGGCGTAGTAGCGGCGCGGCATGCCCAGCACGCCCAGGTAGTGCATCGGGAAGAAGATGGCATAGGTGCCGACGAAGGTGACCCAGAAATGGATCCGGCCCATGTTGTCGTCCAGCATCCGGCCCGTTACCTTCGGGTACCAGTGGTAGAGGCCGCCGAACACCACGAGGATCGGCGACACGCCCATCACCATATGGAAGTGCGCCACCACGAAGTAGGTGTTGGACAGCGGGATATCCACGCTGACATTGCCCAGGAACAGCCCGGTCAGCCCGCCGATGACGAAGGTGCTGATGAAGGCGATGGCGAACAGCATCGGCACGGTGAAATGGATATCGCCGCGCCATAGCGTGATGACCCAGTTGTAGACCTTGATCGCGGTGGGGATGGCGATGATCAGCGTGGTGGTGGCAAAGAAGAAGCCGAAGTACGGGTTCATGCCGCTGACGAACATGTGGTGGGCCCACACCACCACCGACAGCACCCCGATCGCCAGGATCGCCCACACCATGGTGCGGTAGCCGAAGATGCTCTTGCGCGAATGCACGCTGACCAGGTCCGAGACGATGCCGAAGGCCGGCAGCGCGACGATATACACCTCGGGGTGGCCGAAGAACCAGAACAGGTGCTGGAACAGCAGCGGGCTGCCGCCCTTGTACTGCAGCTGCTGCCCCATCGACACCATCGCCGGCATGAAGAAGCTGGTGCCGAGGGTCTTGTCCAGCAGCATCATCACCGCCGACACGAACAGCGCCGGGAACGCCAGCAGCGCCAGGATGGTGGCCATGAAGATGCCCCACACCGACAGCGGCATGCGCAGCAGCGTCATCCCTTCCGTGCGCGCCTGCAGCACGGTGGTGACGTAGTTGAGGCCGCCCATGGTGGCCGCGACGATAAAGATCGCCAGCGACACCAGCATCAGGATGATGCCCCAGTCATGGCCTGGGGTGCCGGGCAGGATGGCCTGCGGCGGATACAGCGTCCAGCCCGCGCCGGTGGGCCCGCCGGGCACGAAGAAGCTGGCCAGCAGCACGATCACCGACAGCAGGTAGACCCAGAAGCTGAGCATGTTGAGGAAGGGGAACACCATGTCGCGCGCCCCCACCATCAGCGGGATCAGGTAGTTGCCGAAGCCGCCCAGGAACAATGCGGTCAGCAGGTAGATCACCATGATCATGCCGTGCATGGTGACGAACTGGTAGTAACGGTTGGCGTCGATGAACTCGAAGCGCCCCGGGAAGCCGAGCTGCATGCGCATCAGGTTGGACAGCGCCACGCCCACCAGCCCCACCACGATCGCCACGATGGTGTACTGCACGGCGATCACCTTGTGGTCCTGGCTCCAGACATAGCGGGTCCAGAAGCTCTGCGGCGCGTGATGGGCGGCATCGTCGGCGTAAGCCATGCGGGTCTCCTCACTTCCTGGCGGGCGCGGGTGCCGCCGAGGGCGGCACGGCCACGGCCGTCGAAGTCGTATAGGTGCCGGACGCGGCCCCGGGCGTGGCAGCGGGCGCGCCAGAGCCAGCGGTTGCCGTGGTGGCGGCGCTGGTCGCGGCAGCCGGGCCGGCGGGCACGTCCGTGGGCGCAACCGGCGCAACCGTGCCCGCCTCGGCCGCCCCGCTGCCGGCCGACTTGATATAGGCGGTCAGCGCCGCGACCTCATCCTCGCTCATCGGCAACTTCGGCATCACCGGCCCGAAGCCTTTGATCAGCCGCGCATTGGGGTCGGTAATCTCCTTGTGCAGGAAGGCATCGTCCACCTTGGCGCTGCTGCCGTCGGCAAAGGTCTCGGTCTTGCCGTACAGGCCCTTCCAGGTCGGCCCCACGCCCGGATTGCCGTCGATGCTGTGGCAGCCGACGCAGCCCTTGCTCTGCGCCAGCGCGCGGCCCTTCTCGACGGTGCCGGCGTCGCCAGCGGCGCCGGGTGCCGCAGCAGCCATTGCCGCCGGCGGTGCCGCGGCCTTGGCCAGCGTCATGGCAAAGGTCTGCTGCTTGGCCAGCCATGCCTCATACGCAGCCGGTTCTTCCACCACCACCGTGCCGCGCATGTTGTAGTGCCCCACGCCGCACAGCTGCGCGCACAGGATATCGAAGCGCCCCGCCTGCGTCGGCGTGAACCAGAACGACGTCACCATGCCCGGCACCATGTTCATGCGCGCGCGGAACGGCGGCACGTAGAAGTCATGCAGCACGTCTTTGGAGCGCAACAGCACCTTGACCGGCTGGTTCAGCGGCAGGTGCACCTCCGGGCCGACGATGACGATATTGTCCAGGCCGCGCGGATCGTCGGGGTCCAGCCCGAGCGGATTCGCGCCGGTGACAAAGCGCGGATCGGACGCACCCAGCTGGCCGCTCTTGCCTGGAAAGCGGAAGGCCCAGGACCACTGCTGCCCCACCACTTCCATCACCATCGCTTCGCGCGGCGGACGCACGTAGTCGGCGTAGACGAACAGGCCCGGCGCCAGCAGCAGCACCACGCCCAGCGTGGTGCCGCCGATCAGCCACAGCTCGAGCTTGCCGTTCTCCGGGTGGTAGGACGCGCGGTGGCCGGTGCCGCCATTGGGATGCGGCGCGTCATGCCGGAAGCGCCAGACGATGTAGCCGACAAACAGGTTGATGCCGATGAAGAAAATGCCGGTGATGACCAGGGTAATGGTCAGCGTGTCGTCCATCTGCTGCCAGTTGGACGCCAGCGGGGTCGCCCACCACGGGCTCAGGAAATGGAAGAGCACCGAAGCGACGACCATGACTACGAGTGCGATGGCCAACGCCATATCCACCCTCCTCCTCGCGCGCGGCGAGGGATGCGCAAGTCACGCAGGTAGACATAAGACTAGTGCATGCCGTCAGGTCACTGCAAGGCGACATGCCAATGCATTGGTGTCGCACTGCACAAGCGCGCAGCGCGAGAAAAAGCGGCGGCAGGAACCCTTGGTTCCGGCCGCCGCAGGCCTTGCGCACGTACCCCAAGGGCTGGCGTGCGCAACGCAACCGGGGCGCTCGCCGCGCCCTGCCCCGAAGCGATGTCAGTGCGATACGTCCTTGCTCTCCAGCTTCCAGTAGCATGCCGCCGCGGCCATCCCGAAAATCAGGTGCCCGATGAAGGTATGCCACCCACGCACCTCGACAAACCAGTGGAAGGCCCGCGTCATCACATAGAAATTGAAGAAGTACACCACCAGGCCAAACACGGCGCCCGCCAGCATTGCCATGCCCAGGCTGGAATCCAGCGTGAATGGCGCGATGATGGCCGCCAGGATCATGCCCAGCACGGCGCCCAGCACGAAATGGATCACCAGCGCCGCGGCCACCGTGCCGACGGTGAACGTTGCGCTCTGCAGCACGTCCTGGCCCATCAGGATCCCGGCGATCATGCGCGTGGCGATCCACGGGTTCACGCCCGACACCATCGACGACCAGAACAGCTCCAGCACCAGCAGCAACGCCCCGGCCGCCAGCCCCGAGACCGCTGCCGCGGTCCAGTCCGGCTGCCGCCGCACGTAGTGGTGCGATTGCATGTGAAGTTCCATAGCCACCTCCGTCTCTCTCGGTCCGCGGGGCATTGGACTTGAATGGGAACGGGGCCCCGCGTCTCTGATCAGCATAGGACACGTGTTTCGCGCTTCGGGGTTCGCATGGCGAAAAACGTGGGGCATGCGTACGCAGCGCAACGCCTGAACGGCCCTATGTGCGCGCATCGATACCTGGGTGGCATCCGCATCGCCCGGGTTCGGGACAATCCCGATGCAAGCAGCCGTGCATCGGGCACACACTGCCTATACTGGAATCACAAAAGAGAGAGACAGGAGACCACCATGCACTTCAACGCGCATGATCTTGTATTCCTGATTCCGATGGCGCTGGTAGGCGTGATCGCCATGGGTTCGATCCCGGTGACCGCCAAATACCTGCGCATCAGTTGCCGGACCATGGGCGCCCTGATCGGCGCACTGGTTGCGGTGTTGGTGCTGGAGGCATTACCGCTGCTGATCTGACCCCCAGAGGCCGGACAGACGGTTTTTGGGGAGGAGGGCCGTTATGTCGATCGGCCTGCTCGCTGCCGTCATGGCGGCGCTGTTGTTCATTACCGTCTTGCGGGCCATCTGGCGCTGCAGCCATCCATACCGGATGCGCTACCGGCGCTGCGCTGCACAACGGCAACGCGCGGGGCTGTGCCGGCAAACGTTGCGACGGCACGGCTAGGCGCAACAAACCTCCTCCTGCACCATTGCCCGGTACGCGAACCGGGCAGTAGTCCGTCACGCCGTCGGCGCGCGCAACGCCGCCAGCGGCGCGTTCACTGACTCTCCCAGCCGCTCCATCAGCGAATAGCGCGCCACGTAGTGCCGGAAGTGATCGAGGAACGCCGCCTCGGCCGGCGTCTGGCGCCGCTCCGGATTCCACAGCAGGTACATGTCGATATCGGCCACGCCCTCTTCGGGCGGCAGGCGCCACAGCCGTTGCTGGGCGACATCGTCGGCCACGATGTGTTCCGGCAGGCAGCCAATGCCATAGCCGGCGAACACCAGCCGCCGGATTTCATCGAGGCTGGGCGAGGTCGCGACGATGCGGCCCGAAAAACCGTGCTGGTCGCGGAATACGGCCAATGGCGCCAGCACGTCGCCAAGCTGGTCGCTGCTGAACGACACGAAGTTCTCGGCCAGCAGGTCGGCAATGGCCAGCCCGGTGCGTCCGAACAGCCGGTGATGACGCCCGCAGAAGATGGCGTAGCGCTGGCGCAGGAACAGCATGTGCTCAAGCCCGTCGCCCGACTGCCGGCCCGGCTGCCGGTACAGGCTCAGGCCCACGCCGCCAGCCTTCTGCGCGAGCGCGTCCGCAATCTCGGTGCTGCGCATCACGTCAACCTGCAGCGTGACGCGCGGATGCTGCCGATGGAACGCGGCCAGGCATTCGTCATAGACGCCGGAATGGATCCGGCTCACAGTCAGCAGCCGCAGCAGGCCGCTGACTTCATCCTGCTGCTCCGCCAGTTCCGCCCCCAGCCGCGCCACGCTGCCATAGACGTCGGTGGCGATGCGCAACACCTCTTCGCCGGCCCGGGTCAGGCGGAAATTGCTGCCGCGCCGCTCGATCAGGGTGTGTCCCAGATGCTCTTCGAGCCGGCGCAAGGCCAGGCTCACCGCCGGCTGGGTGATATGCAGCCGCACCGCGGCGCGGCTCAGGCTGCGTTCGTGGACGATGGTCAGGAAGGTGCGCAGCAGGTTCCAGTCGAGCCGGTCGGTCAGCAGGGCCCGGTCCAGGGCAGAACGCTCCATCACGCCACCATATAAATTCAGGTTATATGAAAAATAAATATTAGAAATTTGACTGATGTTTGTCAACGGGCGATAACTCCTCCCACAGCTGCCCCTGATGCAGCGGCACAAACATAGTGAGGAGCCAGTCCATGCAAGTGTCCCCTTCCGGCACGCGCCAGCCCGTGCGCGCCGCCACCGCCGCCTTTGTCGGCACCATGATCGAGTGGTACGACTTCTACATCTACGCCACCGCGGCCGCGCTGGTGTTCGGCCCGTTGTTCTTTCCCGGCGGCGATCCCTTCCTGAGCACGCTGGCGTCATTCGGCACCTTCGCGGTCGGCTTCTTTGCCCGTCCGCTCGGCGGCATCGTGTTCGGCCACTGGGGCGACCGCATCGGCCGCAAGAAAGCGCTGATGACCACGCTCATGATGATGGGCGTGGCCACCATCGGCATCGGCCTGCTGCCGACCTACGCCACCGCGGGCGCCATCGCGCCGGTGCTGCTGGTGCTGCTGCGCGTGGTGCAGGGCATCGCCGTGGGCGGCGAATGGGGCGGCGCGGTGCTGATGGCGGGCGAGCATGCCCCCAAGGGCCGCCGCACCTTCTTCGCCTCGTTCGCGCAGCTCGGCAGCCCGGCCGGCCTGATCCTGTCGCTGCTGGCTTTCCGCGCGGTGACGTCGATGGAGCACGACGTGTTCATGGACTGGGGCTGGCGCCTGCCATTCCTGGCCAGCGCGGCGCTGCTGCTGGTGGGCGTGGCGATCCGGCTGGGTGTGAATGAATCGCCCGAGTTCGCGCAGGTGCAGGCGCAGCGCAAGACTGCCAGGCTGCCGCTTGCCGAAGTCTGGCGCACGGCCCGCGTGCCGGTGCTGCTGTGCATCGGCGCCAATACCATCGGCATTGCGGGGGTGTACTTCACCAACACCTTCATGATTGCCTACACCACGCAATACCTGTCGCTGCCCAGGACGCTGATCCTCGACTGCCTGTTCGCCGTCGCCATCATCCAGTTCCTGGCGCAGCCGCTGGCCGCCTGGCTGGCAGAGAAGCTTGGCGGCGCGCGCTTCCTCAAGCTGGCCGCGCTGCTGGCCATGGCTTCACCCTATCCGATGTTCCTGCTGGTGCAGACGCGCCAGGCGCCGGCCATCGTGCTCGGCATCGCGCTGGCGGTGGTGTGCATGGCGAGCTTCTATTCGGTGATCGCGGGCTTTGTCAGCGGTGTCTTCGAAACGCGCGTGCGCTACTCGGCGATCTCGTTGTCCTACCAGGTCTGCGGCGCGGTGGCGGGCGGGCTGACACCGCTGGTGGGGACCATCCTAGCTCAGCGCTTCCAGGGCCAATGGTGGCCGCTGGCGGTGTTCTACACCTTGCTGGCCGGCGTGTCGCTGCTGTGCATCGCCGGCATCGATGCACGCCAGCGCCAGCAACCACAACCCGCCGCGCAAGCCGCGCAGGCCTGACGGCTTTCCACAGAGAATGCAAACCCCATGCTGACGTTTTTCCATCCCGAGCAATTGCTGCACCATCCGCAGAGCTACTACTCGCGCGGCAGGATGCGCTCGCCGCAGGAGCTGCCCGCGCGGGCGCAGCGGCTGGTGCAGGCGGCAGAGGCGCTTGGCTTCGCGCTCCACGCCCCCGCCGACCACGGCCTCGCGCCGCTTGCCGCGGTGCACGACCAGCCTTACCTGCGGTTCCTGCAGGACGCCCATGCCAGCTGGCGCGAGCTGCCGCAGGACTGGGGCGACGAGGTCATGTCCAATATCTTCGTGCGCGAGCCCAACGCCCTGCGCGGCGTGCTGGCGCAGGCCGCGCGCTATCTCGCCGACGGCAGCTGCCCGGTGGGCCTGAACACCTGGCGCTCGGCCTACTGGTCGGCGCAGAGCGCGGTGGCCGGGGCCCGCGCGCTGCTGGACGGCGAACGCCGCGCCTATGCCTTGTGCCGGCCGCCGGGCCATCATGCCCGGCGCGACGCGGCGGGCGGCTTCTGCTACCTGAACAATGCCGCGATCGCCGCCCAGGCCCTGCGCGCGCGCTTTGGCCGCGTGGCCATCCTCGATACCGACATGCATCACGGCCAGGGCATCCAGGAGATCTTCTACGACCGGGCCGATGTGCTCTACGTGTCGATCCACGGCGACCCGACCAATTTCTATCCGGTGGTGGCGGGCTTCGACGATGAGCACGGCCGCGGCGCAGGCGCCGGCCACAACATCAACCTGCCGATGCCGCACCGTTCGCCCGAGTCCGTCTTCTTCGACAAGCTGGACACGGCACGCGGCGCCATCGAACGCTTCCAGGCAGACGCGCTGGTGCTGTCGCTCGGCTTCGACATCTACCGCGAGGATCCGCAGTCGCTGGTGGACGTGTCCACCGCAGGCTTCGGCCGCCTCGGCCGCGCCGTTGCCGCACTGGGCCTGCCCACGCTGATCGTGCAGGAAGGCGGGTATCACCTCGATTCGCTCGCCGCCAATGCAACGGCCTTCTTCGGCGGCATCCAACAGTCAGGGACGGGCACATGAACGCAATCACGATCAATGGCGAACGCCTGTGGCAAGCGCTGATGGACCTGGCGCGGATCGGCGCCACGCCCAGGGGCGGCAATGCGCGCCTGGCCCTGACCGCGCTGGACGGGCAGGCGCGCGACCTCGTCACCGGCTGGATGCGCGACGCCGGCCTGGCGGTGCGCATTGACCGCGTGGGCAATATCTTCGGGCGCCGCGCGGGCCGCAACGACGCGCTTGCCCCGGTCATGACCGGCAGCCATATCGACACCCAGCCCACCGGCGGCAAGTTCGACGGATGCTATGGCGTGATGGCCGGGCTGGAAGTCATGCGCACGCTCAACCAGCACGGCGTGGCCACCGAGGCGCCGCTGGAACTGGCGATCTGGACCAATGAGGAAGGCGCGCGCTTCGTGCCGGTGATGATGGGATCGGGCGTGTTCGCCGGCGTTTTCCCCGAAGCCACCGCTTTGACGGCAACCGACAACGCCGGCAAGTCCGTTGCCGGCGAACTCGCGGCGATCGGCTATGCGGGCACCGCGCCGGTCGGCCACAAGGTTGGCGCGTACTTCGAGGCGCATATCGAGCAAGGCCCGATCCTCGAGGCCGAGGACAAGGTCATCGGCGTGGTGACGGGGTCGCTTGGCCTGCGCTGGTATGACGTCACGGTGACGGGCATGGAGGCGCATGCCGGCCCCACCCCCATGCCGCTGCGCCGGGACGCCCTGCATGGCGCGTCGTTCCTGTTCCAGGAAGTGACGAAGATCGCGAACGACTTTGCGCCCCATGGCCGGGGGACGGTCGGGGTGGTCAATGTCCACCCGTCTTCACGCAACGTCATCCCGGGGCGGGTGCAATTCAGCGTCGACCTTCGCCATCTCGATGGCGGCCAGCTTGACCGGATGGAAGCAAGGCTGCGCGCTGCGTGCGCGGCACTGGCCAGCGGCAGCACCACAGGTGCCGCGCTGGCGGTGGAAGTCGAAGCGATCCAGCGCTTCGAGCCGACGCCTTTCGCGCCCGAGCTTGTGGCGCATGTCCGGCAGGCGGCCGCGGCGCGTGGCTACATGCATTGCGACATCGTTACCGGCGCGGGCCACGACGCGGTCTACCTGGCCAGGGTGGCGCCGACGGCAATGATCTTCGTGCCGTGCAAGGACGGCATCAGCCATAACGAGATCGAGGACGCCAGGCCCGAGCATCTCGAGGCGGGCGCCAATGTGCTGCTTGCTGCCATGCTGGCGCAAGCCCAGGGCTGAGCCAGCAAGGGTCTGCCAGCCAGGGAAGTGCCTGCGGCGTTACAGCTCGATCATTGCGAATTCGGCCTTGCCGACGTCGCATTCCGGGCATCGCCAGTCGTCGGGGATGTCTTCCCAGCGCGTGCCGGGGGCGATGCCGTCTTCCGGCCAGCCCTGTTCTTCGTCGTAGACCCAGCCGCAGATCACACACACCCAGGTCTTGTAGGCGACGGCGGCTTCCATTTGATCCTGCTGCAAAACATACTCCTGAATCGGCTATGGAACGGATTGTCCGGGCCGAATCATACCGGTTTTCCGGGTAGGGCCTGTGGCGGCGCCGCACGGTGCGGCGCCGCCACCCGCGCTAGCCGCGGATGGAAAAGTCCACGCGGTTGGGCGCACCCTTGTCCTTGATGCCGTCGGCGCTGAGCTTGGGCGCGGTCAGGAACAGGCGGCTTTCCGGCACCTTGCCCTCGCGTTCGAGCGACTGCTTGACCACCAGTGCGCGTTGCTCGGCCAGGCGCTTCAGGTCGGCCTCGGTGACCGTGGTGTTGGCCATCAGCAGCTTTTCCATTTCCTCGGGCGGCAGGGATTTGGTGAAGCCGACGAAATTGCGCGGCTTCTTCATGGAAGTGCGCTTGTAGACCTGCTCCAGGTACTTCGGGTATTCCTGTTTCGAGACCTTGATCTCGGCGCCCTGCTCGCCGGCTTCGTCGTTGCCGGCCTCGCCGCCTGCCTGTGCGCTGTCGCGCTGGTCGCGCCGCTTCTGCTCGGCCACGCGCGCATCCAGCCACGCGCGGCGCGCGCCGGCCTCGTCGGTGGCCGGGTCGATGCGGCCGCTGATCTCCAGCCGCAGCGACGGCCTGTCATTGAGCGCCTGGCCCAGCTTGGTGATCTTGTCCTTGGCCGCCGGCGTCAGCGCCGCGGTGCCGGGCGCGAACTCGACATAGCCCAGCTCCTCGCCCCCGCCGCCGCCAAAGGCCGAGGCGATCAGCGAGAACGGCGACGTGATCGCCTTGGTCAGCAGGTTGACGATCACGCGCACGATCACGCCGCCGATGCTGAACTCCGGATCCGACAACGAGCCCGACACCGGCAGGTTCACGTCGATCACACCGTTGCGGTCCTTCAGCAGCGACACCGCCAGCAGCACCGGCAGCTTGGTCGCATCCGGGCTGTCGACGCGCTCGCCGAAGGTGAGCTGGTCCAGGAACAGGTGGTTGCTCGCATCGAGCTTGCCGTTCTCGATCTTGTAGGCCACGTCCACCGTCAGCTTGCCCTTGGTGATCGGGTAGCCGGCGTACTTGGCCGCATACGGCGTGAGCCGCGTCAGTTCCACGCCCGAGGCCTTGGCGGAAATGTCCAGGAACAGCTGCTCACCCAGCGGATTGAGCTTGCCGCTGATATTGACCGGCGCATCGTCGTCGATGCGGCCATCCAGCACCAGGTCGGCCGGGGTGGGGTCGCCCGACGACACCTTGGACACCTTGCCCTTCATGCCGGTCAGGTTGGCGGTGTAGTTGGGCTTGACGAAGAAGTCCGAGAAATTGATGTTGCCCTTCTCGACCGAGACCCCGCCGATGCGCACCTGCGGCTTGGGCCCGCCCGGCTTCTGCTCGACCTGGGCCGTGCGCGTAGCGCCGGCCTGCACCGGCGGCGTTGCCGGCGCCGATGCCGGGTTGGCCTGTGTCAGGCTGGTGGATGGCGCCGCCTCGCCCTTCTCGGCGCCGCCGGCCATCACGTCCTGCAGGTTCAGGCGGCCGTTGGCGTTCAGGATCACGCGGGCATAGAAGTCAGACAGCGCGACATTGCCCAGGCTCACGCGCATCGGGCCCTTGCTCTCGTCCATGGCAAAGTCGATGCCCGACACCGCCAGCGAACGCCAGCGCAGGAAGTCTTCGCCGCTGACGCGGTCCACCGTGCGCACGTTGCCGGTTTGCACATTGCCGCTGAACTGCGCGGCGATGGGCTTGCCGGTTGGCGCATCGACATTGAGCTTGCCCTTTGCCGTCAGCGTGCCGGTGCGCAGGGCGGCGTTGAAGCGGTCAGCCAGGTAGGGCTGCAGCGGCCTCACCTCCACCTCGCGCAGGTCCAGCTGCAGCCGGCTGGCAGGGACGGTCGGCAACACCGTGCCATCGAGGCCGATCACGCCGCGGCGACCGGATTCGGCATGCAGCTTGAGCGGCACCGCCGCCGGCGTCAGCGGCCAGGCGACGGCGCCGGTGCTCAGCGCGATATTGCGGAACTCGTGGATCACCGGGCGGCCGCGGTTGGCCCCGGCCGGCTGGTAGTCAGCCAGGCGGGCGCTGCCGCCTTCCACCGTGACCTTGCCGATGTCTGCCTTCCAGCCTCCACCCGCTGGCTTGCCGTTGGTGGCCGGTGCGGCGGCCGCTCCATTCCGGCGCGGCGTGGCGCGCGCCTGCTGCGCCGACTCGGTGGCCCACAGCCGCGCCATCTCGATCAGCTCGCCGCGATGGTCGCGCGTGGCAGCGATCTGCGGACTGGCCAGGGTGACCTGGCTGGTGGCGAAGGTCTGTTTGGCCAGGTCGAACTGGATATCTTCCAGCACCAGCTTTTCAGCCTGCAGCAGCGGCAGGTTGGCGCCCTCGCGGTCGGCGGCGCGCTCACGCGCGCGGCGTGCGCTGCGCGGGGCGGCATTGTCGTTGCCGGCGGGTCTTGCGCTGGCATCGGCATCGCGTGCGGCGGCCGGAACCGGCATCGTCACCGGATCGCGCGTGGCCACGTAGAGCGGCGCCAGTTCCAGTCGCGATTTTTCCAGCACGAACTGGAACTGCGGCGTGCCCCACGACATGCGGTAGTTCAGCTCGGCATTGACCGCGGTCGTGCCGAACTGGCTGCGCAGCTCGCGCGGCCACCATGCGGCAAACCCCTGCGGCCGCAGGCCGGTGGTTTCCAGCGTGCCGGCCAGCGTGCCGTCGCGCAGCAGCAGGTCGCCTGCATGCTGCAGGGTCTGGCCGTCGGCCACGGTCAGCGTGGCCTCGATCCTGGCCGGCTTGTCGCCGTCGGTGCCGGCAAAACCCTTGACCTCGGCATCGAGCGGGCCGAGTGCAAGCTTGCCCGGGCCCGATGGCGCCAGCGCGTCCTCAAACCCCAGCCTGGCCTGCTTCACGACGATGCGGTCGATCGCATAGCGCCACGGCACGTCCTTGGTTGCCGTGGCCGGCGCCGCCGCGGGCGTTGCCGGGGCGCCTGACGCCGCGACCGGCGCGGATGCTGGTGCCGCCGGTGCCGGTGCCGGCGCCACGCCATCGGTGGACTTGCTGACGGCCTTCGGCAGGAACGCGGTGGCCAGGTTCAGCGAGCCATCCGCGCGCCGCGCGGCTTCCACGCCGAGCCCTTCGATCTCCACGCTGCGCAACTGCGCGCGGTGGGCCAGCGGCTCGAGCCTGCCGATATCCACCGCCAGGCGGCCGCTCTTGACCAGCGGCTGGCCGGCGCGCGTGACGACCTCGGCATCGCGCAGCGCGGCCGTGCCCATCACCAGCATCTCCTGCGTGTCCTTCTGCTGGCGGAAGGCCACGGTCAGGCGCGTATCGAGCTTGCCGGACTTGACCTCGGCATCGCGCAGCGGCGGCGCGAACGCCATCAGCCGCGCGACCTCCAGGCCGTCAAGGTTGACGTTGAGCCGGGTCTGGCGCGAATCGGCAAACGGCAGCACCTCGCCGTCCAGCGCCAGCGGCGTGCCGTTGACCTGCGCGCTCAGCGTGGGCCGCGTCACGATCTCGACGTCATGCGGCAGGTTCGACAGGAACGGCAGGGTCAGCGTCAGGTTGTCGACGCGCAGGCTGGAACCGAGCTGCTTGTCGTCATAGCTGAAGCTGCTGCCGGTGACCGCGATGTTGTTGACCGAAAAGCGCGCCGGCTTGGCATCGGCCGGCTTGGGCGGCAGGGCCGCGAACTTGTCCTGGACATCGGCAAAGCTCATGCGGCCGTCGGCGCCGCGCAGCACGTGCACGGCCAGCCGGTCGACATGCAGGTTGTCCACCACCGGCGCCAGATGCCAGACCGAGGCCAGCGAAGTATTGGCCTCGGCCTCGCCCAGCGTCAGCGCGGGGGTCTTGCCGTCGCGCTCATAGACAGTGAGGTCAGTCAGCGTGGCCGCCAGCTCGAACGGGCGCACGTGGGCCTTGCCCAGCGTGACCTTGCGCCCCAGCGCCTCGGTCGCGTTCTTTTCAATCAGGTATTTGAGCAGCGGCGGGCCGCCAAAATACCCCGCCAGCCCGAACACCGCGAGCGCCGCGACCACGCCGCCGGCGACGCGAGTCGCCAGCCGGCCGCGTGGCGTGGCAGCCACTGCCTGGATGGATTGCTTGAAAGCCATGTCGTTCCAGAAGATCTGACCCCGCATTCCGGCGCTGCACGATGGTTTGTGCCCCGGATTTCACATTTTTCGACATTATGGCAACGGTTTAGGACAAAGCAAAGAAATCAGAATTGACCCCTCAACGCTGCATGAGCCGATCTGGTATCTTTACGTCCTTTGCGAAGCGTTTTGTCGCAAGCCTGCGGCTTACCCGCCACATCGTGCCTGCCTCCCCCTGCGCTGTACCCTCCGGCCACACCCATCACGTATTCCGTGCTGCGCGCTTCGCATGCGATCTCTTCCATGCGAGTCCATTCATGTCTACCACCAGCAGTACCGCCGCAGGCGTCGGCGCGCCGCGAGCCAGCGCGCGCCCGCTGACCGGCCAGGATTACAAGACCCTAGCCCTTGCCGCGCTTGGCGGCGCCCTTGAGTTCTACGACTTCATCATCTTCGTCTTTTTCGCGACCGTCATCGGGCAGCTGTTCTTCCCGCCGTCGGTGCCGGACTGGCTGCGCCAGTTGCAGACCTTCGGCATTTTCGCGGCCGGCTACCTGGCCCGGCCGCTGGGCGGCATCATCATGGCGCACTTCGGCGACCTGCTCGGCCGCAAGAAGATGTTCACGCTGTCGATCCTGCTGATGTCGGTGCCCACGCTGCTGATGGGCCTGATGCCCACCTACCAGTCGATCGGCCTGGCCGCGCCGGTGCTGCTGCTGGTGCTGCGCATCCTGCAAGGCGCCGCCGTGGGCGGCGAAGTGCCCGGCGCCTGGGTGTTCGTATCGGAGCACGTGCCGGCGCGCCATGTCGGCTATGCCTGCGGCACGCTGACCGCGGGGCTGACTGCCGGCATCCTGCTGGGTTCGCTGGTCGCCACCGGCATCAACAGCGTCTTCACCCCGGCCGAGCTGGCCGACCACGGCTGGCGCGTGCCGTTCCTGATCGGCGGCGTGTTCGGCATCGCCTCCATGTACCTGCGGCGCTGGCTGCATGAGACGCCGGTCTTCGCCGAACTGCAGAAGCGCAAGGCGCTGGCCGCGGAAATGCCGCTGAAGTCGGTGGTGCGCAACCACCGCGGCAGCGTCGCGGTGTCGATGCTGCTGACCTGGATGCTGTCGGCCGGCATCGTGGTGGTGATCCTGATGACGCCCACCTTCCTGCAGAAACTGTACGGCTTTGACGCGCGCACGGCATTGGTCGCCAACAGCGTCGCCACGCTGTGCCTGACAGTCGGCTGCGTCGTCTCCGGCGCGCTGGCCGACCGCATCGGCGCGCGCCGCACGCTGTTCTTCGGCGGCCTGCTGCTGGCCATCTGCGCCTACGCGTTCTACACCACGATCTTCACCCGCCCCGACCTGCTGCTGCCGCTCTATGCGCTGACCGGCTTCCTGGTCGGCACCATCGGCGCGGTGCCGTTCGTGCTGGTCAATGCGTTCCCGGCGCAGGTGCGCTTCTCGGGCCTGTCATTCTCGTACAACGTGTCGTATGCGATCTTCGGCGGGCTGACGCCGATGGCCGTCACGCTGATGCTGAAGCAGGATCCGCTGGCGCCGGCCCACTATGTGGTCGCGCTGTGCGTGCTGGGCATGGTGACTGCGCTGTTCGTCAAGAACCGCTCGCGCGGCTGACGCTGCTGCTGCAAAGAAGAAGGGAGGGCAGGCGCCCTCCCTTTTTTCATGCGCGCTTCATGCGCATTGGTGCTGCCGGATTTCAACGCCGGTGCTGGCTGAAGAACTGCCACATCATCGTGCTGGCATCCGGGCCGATATCGCTGTGGTAGCCATAGCTGGCATCGCCGCCGCTCCAGGCGTGGCCCAGGCCCTCCACTTCCACCAGCGTCACCAGGTCGCGGCGCCAGCGGCCGAAGCGGTATTCATGGGACCGGCCCGACGCTTCGTCCTCCGGGTCGGACTGCGCGGGCGTACCGGCGAGCCGGTCTTCCAAGCCATTGTAAGCCAGGAACTGCCGCGCCAGCAGACGGCCATTGACCGGATGCACGGCATCGTCGGCCAGGCCGTGGATCACCAGCGCGGGCATCTCGGGACCGCCCGGCGTCACGCCGGCGGCATCCAGCAGCCATGACGGATCGGCGGCCGAGCCTTGCTGCATGGCCCGCAGGCCGGCGCGCGGGTTGTCGGCCGCGCCGATGACCACGCCGGAATGCAGGGCCGCGGCCGCCACCTTGCCCGGGTAGCGCAGCGCCACCACCGCGGCCATGGCCGCGCCGGCGGACATACCGGCCAGGTAGATCTCGCGCTCGCGCACGTCGTGGCGCGCAGCCAGCGTGTCGATCAGCGCGGCCACCGCCTGCGCCTCGCGTCCGCCCTCGGTGGCGCCCAGGTCGAACCACTGCCAGCAGCGCTGCACCTGGCGCCGCAAGGGCTGTTGCGGGTAGGCCACGATAAATCCCTCGCGCTCTGCCAACGCATTCATGCGGGTGCCGGCCGACAGGTCATCCGGCGTCTGGCGGCAGCCATGCAGCACCACCACCACCGGCAACGGGCCGCGATGGGCCTTGGACGGTATGTAGAGGTGATAAGAGAGTTGCGGCACCAGTTCGCCCGGCAGCGGCGCCAGGCGCAGCCTGTGCGCCTGCCAGGTACCGGGCAGGGAACCCGGCGCGGGTGCCGGCCGGGCTGGCCGGACTTTGCCCGGCGGGCCATCAGGCCGAGCAGGCGTGTGCGGATTAAGCGAATCCATGCGGCCCAGCCAGGACTTCACCTGGGCTTCCGTGCGGGCTTGCGCACGGCTCAGTCGCCGGATCTGCGCGTGCCAGTCAGCGGCAAAGCTTTTGGTCATGAGGACTCCTGATCGTGTGACGCGATCTCCTCCTATGCCTTTATTGTTGCGTTGCAGCATATCACAATCAGCATTACGCCCGCCGCCGTGCTTCCGCCCTTATGGCACAAACGCAACGAGCCTTGCCCCCGCAATGCGAAATTTTTAAATTAGCAATACGAAAGAATGCAGATCGCAGCGAGATGGCTTGCGTTGCCGGCGTTTTATACTTGGCCATCGCCACCGGGAGGACAATGACACCATGCCGGACAGCGGCGCCCCAGCCTGCCTGCTCTGCCTCTTTCGCCACGTTTGCCACAACGCCCGGGCGCAAGCGCCCCTGTCGCACGCGCCGATGGCGCTGCTGCCGGAGCCGGTAGAGGTACGCACGGGCGAGCATGTGTTTCGCCAGGGCCGCCCTGCGCTGACGGTCTACCCCCTGCGCCATGGCAGCGCCAAGCAGGTCTATGAATCGCCGCTGGGCTGGCGGCAGGTAACGGGGTTTTCTCTGCCCGGCGATGTGCTGGGGCTTGAGCCGCACGAAGGCCCGGTCCACGGAACCGGCGCAATCGCGCTGCAGGATGCGGTGGTCTGCGCGGTATCGGTCGAATCCCTGCGCACGCTCATGCAGGCCGCCCCATTCCGTGAAACGGTGCTGGAAGCGATGCGCCGCAACGCCGAGCGCGAACGCGTACTGCTGGTGGCGGTGGGATCGATGAAGGCGGCGCAGCGCCTGGCCATGCTGCTGCTCGACCTGGCCGGCGAGCAGGCGCGCCGCGACGGCAACCGCGACGGCGCGCTAACGCTGGCCATGTCGCGCACGGACATCGCCAGCCTGCTGGGGTTGACCCTGGAAACGGTGTCGCGGCTGCTGTCGCGCTTTGCCTCGGTCGGGCTGATCTCGGTGCGCCAGCGGCACCTGCGCATCATCGACCGCGACGGGCTGGCCGCGGTCTATGCCGATCTGGATCCGGTCCCGCGCCCGGCGGCGGCCAGATCAGAAGCCTACGGCGGGGAGTTCGGCGAACCCCGGCTGGCCTAGGCGGCTGGCCGGGGCTCAGGGGCCAATGGCTCAGCGGTCCGCCACGCGCTGCCAGCCGGCAGGCGAAAAACTGCGGATGGTCCTGGCGCGCGATGCCGTGCCGGGCCCGAGGTCGCGCTCATAGAACACACGGTCGCTGCCGAGCATGAAGGTATGCACGCCGGTATCGCCATAGCGGGCCGGCCAGGCAATCAGCCCGTACTTGGCGTCGCTGCCCTTGGCCGGCGGCAGGATCCGGTAGTGGTAGCCGTAGAAAGCGTCTGCGGCGGGCGTGTCCGGGCCCATTGCCAGCGCATCGGGGCCGATCGGGCTGGCGTCCTGCTCGCTGGCCGCGGGCCAGTACAGGCCGTTGGTCTTGCCCGGCGCGCTGATCAACCGGGTTGCGTAGCGCCCCTGCCCCACCTGCTCCGCGTAGCGCTGCTGGGCATCGGCCAACTGCAGCAGCGTTTCCATCGTCACCAATTCATTGCGCCCGAGCCGGCGGCGGCGCACTTCCTGCTGGCCGGCACGCAGGTCGAACTGCCAGCCGTCCTTCTGCTTTGCCAGCGGCACGGGGAAGGTCCATCCGCTCTGCCCGACCGCGATCAGCGCGCGGCGCTCGCCATCGGGCTGCACGGCATGGTGGCGCGCCCAGGCGCCAAGGAATTCGTAGACGTCGTCCCGGTCGATGGAGCCCTCCGGCACCAGCGACTGGTATTGCTTGCCCAGCACGCGCTGCAGTGCGCCGCCGTCGCTGCGCGCGATGGCATCGCCCAGCGCCTCGGCGGCCGCGTCAGGGCTCGGGAACACCTGCTGAGCCATCGCCGGCAGGCCCAGGGACAGGGCCGCGGCCACCACCAGCGTGCGCAGCGCGCGCGCTCCGGCTGCGGCAGAGAAGGGATTAGCGGTCATGTGCATCATGATTTACCTCCGACCATGGCCGAAATGTTCGCCGCCGCCGGGCCGGCCTCCACCGCCGCCGCCCAGCCCACCGCCCTGGCGCGCGCCGCCGTTCTGGTGAAACCCGGCCTGGCGCGCATGCGGCGCTTCCCGCTGCGGCGTCGCCGCGCGCTGGGTCTGCTGGCGCACGCGGTCGCCGTTGCCGGCATCGCGCAGCGCGCTGTCCCGGTTGGCATTGCGGGCACGGTCGCGGGCCTGGGCCTGGTCTGCGCGCTGGCGCTCGGCACCGGCAGGCCGCGGATTCTGCACGCCAGCGCCGGCGGCACCGGGCCGCGAGCGCTCTGCCGCCCCGCCCGCATGGCCGGGGATGGATTGTCCGGTACGGCCCTCGAACGACTGCGCGGCACGCTCACGCGCCTGGTCGCGCTGGGACGGCTGGCGCTGCACCCCGCCGCCGGCCCCCACGCGCTGGCCGGCTTGCGCACCCTGCTGGCGGCTGGCGAGGCCAGACTGGCGCTGCTGGTCATAGCGACCGCGCACCGCCGCATTGTTGTAGGGCACGTTGCCGCGGTTGGCGGGGTTGTGCTGCCAGTTCACGTTGGCACGATTGACGTCCAGGCGCTGGTTGACGTTGATATTGTTGTAGCGGTTCACATTGATGTTGACGTCATGGTCATGCCAGTCGAACCCGCCCCACATCGCATCGACCGCCGCCACGCCAAGCCCGAAGCCGATGCCCGTTACCAGTGCCGTGGCAAACACGGAGCCCGGCGGCGGCGGGTAGTAGGCCGGCGGATACGCGGGGTACGCCCAGGTGCCGTAGACCGTGGTCGGGTTGTAGGCCGGCACGTAGACCACCTGCGGGTTGGCCGGCTCGATCTGCACGATCGTGGTGCCGCCGGTGGTCTGCGTCACGACCTTCTGCTGCTCGGTCGTCTTCAGCGTGCCGGCTTTCTGCGCCTGCACCCGCAGCCGCTGCACCGAATCCATCACGTCGTTGGGCTGGGCCAGGAACGCGTCGCCGACCGACTGCACCCACTGCGGCTGGCGGCCCATCATGTCGAGCACGGATGGAAACGCGGCCAGCGACTGCACGCTGGGGTCCCAGGCCTGGCTGGCGACCGCCTTGGTCGCGGCATCGCCAGACAGGCTGGGATTGGCCTTGGACCATTGCGCCGCAGCCGCGACGTCGGCCGGATAGGTGGCCGCCATCAGCACCTGCGACAGCAGCGCATCGGGATACAGGGCAATCGGCGCGGTCAGCTGGTCAAGCTGGGCGTTGCTCAGCTTGGATTGCGCCATTGCTGGCCCGAGCGGCGCCATCAGCATCAGTGCCAGGCACCATGCGAAGAGGTGTTTGAAACGGTGCATGTCGGCTCTCCACAAATCGCAGGTGACGGCCTGCTGCCGGGGGGCGCCTCAGCGGCGCTGCTGCGTGCATTCCTGGCGATACGCGTCTTCCAGGCGCTTGCGGTCTGCCTGGCGTTCCAGTGTCGGATACGTGCGTCCGTCGGCAGTGGTTACCGACGACTTGCCGGTGGACCACTGCGGCCCGCCGGGCAGCGCGTTGATCTGGTCCAGCAATGACTGGCAGTGCTGCCGTTGCGACGCGGAGACCTTGCCATCAGGTCCCTCCACCACGGCCGTGGCTTCGTCCAGCATCCGTGGTGGCGGCGGGGCCACCATCGGCGTGCCGGCGGCCGCGGCCGCCGATGCATTACTGGCCGCCCACGCCGGGGCAACCACCATGGCGGCGCATGCCAGCACGCCCGCCTTGATCAGAAACTTCGTCAAACCAATACTCCAGAACCCTCCGCGGTACGTGGTACCGACACCGCGGCGCATTGCAAGAACCGTCCGCCGCTAGCGATCCTTGCCAGTGCCATTGCGGCGGCCGGTACGGTTGCGCATCAGCTCAAGCTTGAGCAGCGCATCCGCAAGCATACTCTTCAGCCGGGCGTTCTCTTCCTGCAGCTCGCGCAACTTGCGGCCGTCACGTGCATCACCCTGGTTGGGCTGGCCGTAACGGGCACGCCATCCGTAGAACGAAGCATCGCTGAAACCATAGCGCGCGCACAGCTCACGCACCGGCACGCCGCTGGCAGCCTCGGCCAGGTAGCTGCGGATCTGCTCTTCCGAATACCGTCTGTTCACGAATCTCTCCGCATCACAACGGCGGGCCACAAGCGGCGCCAGCCGCGCCGCCAACCGTGCCGACTCTGGCGCTACGTTAGCCCACGGCCGCGCCAAAAGGCAATTCAGTGTCTTCGCTGCGCGAGTTAAGAAAATTATCTCTGCGCAAGCTGCCGCCGGCGCTGGCGCGCATTGCCAAATTTCGTTAAGCCAATTTGGAATCCAGTTAGACCATTAGCACTGCGCATCGCGGAAACGGAGATGCCAGGCCCCGATAACACATCGGCATGACGGCCTTCTGCATGGCAGTGGTCGTGCATGAATCTCCCTGCAGCCCCGATTTCAAGCCATGTATTGATGTACAGACAAAGAGGTGCTAAACAAAATTAGAAGACTGCCATCAATTCAAGTTTCTATGACTTTCGCTGAGCATGTATTAAGATTCCTCGGCACAACTAAATTTCGCACGCCTTCGCGCGGCGCCCTGGCGGCGCCGGCAGAAGAGCGGCCAGGCAGCCCGCACCACCCTGACGTTGTACGGTGCGCATTCCACGCTGCCAACATGTACCGGGCCTGAAGGATCGAGTCGTCACTGCGCCATTTGTCGACGCAAGTCGGACATTTAGGAGTCGTGCCATGCGTTTTCGCAGCATCCTGCCCGGGCTTTTGCCCACCTGGTTCTCATCCGTGCATGCCCGCAGCGCGCGCCGTGCATGCCGCTTGCGCCTGTCACTGCCAGGGACCGGATCATTGCCCTGACACCAGGCCGCGCTTGCGCCCTTTGTCCGACGCAGCGCTGTAGGTGTCGGACCAACAAGAAAATAAAGAAAACAAAGTCATGGATCGGGAGAAGTCGGAATGCGTCACGTCAGCACGAAGTTGTTGCATGTCTTTGTCCTGGTCATGGAATACCGGGACCTCAGCGCCGTTGCGGCCTGCACGCAGGGACGCGTGCCCACGGTGGCCTACAGCCTCGCGCGCTTGCGCGAAATCACCGGCGATCCGCTGTTCGTCAAGCGCAACGGGATGCTCGAACCCACTCCGCATGCGCTGCGCCTGGAGCAGACGGCGCGGCAGATCCTGGCCAAATGGAACCTGCTGGTGCGCCCCGGCGAGCCTGGCCTGAGCAAGCGCCGCGACGACGGCAGGCGCGTTTCGATCGGCTTTTCATCGTCGATCGGCGACCCGGTCATCACCGAGATCCTGACGGCACTGTGCGAGCAGTTTCCGCAAGACAGCTTTGTCACGCGTCCGGTGATTGCCGACGCCGCCCTTGCCGGCCATCTCGGCAGCGGCGAACTGGACTGCGCCTTCATCGTCGACAGCGGCCACGACCCCGAACGCGTGCGCCAGCACAACATCATGGCCACGCCGCGCCGGCTGGTCAGCGCCACGCGCGGCGGCAGCCATGACGAAGGCGAAAGCGACTGGATCCTGCTGCAGGAAGACTGCGAGGCCGGCAGCCCGCTGCGGGCCTTCCTGAGCCGCCAGGCCAGCACTCCGGGGCATCGCGAGACCGTGGTCCCGTCATGGCATACCCAGATCACGCTGCTGCATTCGGCCGGGGGCATCTGCCCGGTGCTGGACTTCAACGTGCCGCTGGTCACGCGCGAGCGCAAGACGCGCCTGCTGGCACCGCCAAGCAGCTTCCCTGAATGGGCCGCACTGCATTTCTGGGCACCGGAGCGCAGCGGCGACAAGGGCGTGCTGCGCGACATCATGGATGTCGGCAGCGCCGTGCTGCGCGACCCGCTCAAGGCCATCGACAGCCGCCGTAACGGGCGCTCCGCAGCCCACGCGCAGCCCGCGCCGGCCTGACGCAACTCCCGCACCTGCGCCCGGAAGGCGCTGGCAGCCCCATGGCTGCCAGCGCTTTTTTCTTTGGCTGCGCGGCAGCGGCGGCGCTTTTATTACAGTCTTGAGACATTTTTCCGAGCGCTGACCCTGCGCTACACTCGCGCCACTTTGCCTGGTGCAGGCCGCTGCGCCACGGCTGCGCTTTGCGAATCCTCCTAGTTTCGCCAGACCGCGCGGCCGATATCCTGCAATGGCATTGCTGCGGTCCGGCCGTCTCCCGTTTGGCCCGGTCCCGGGGCAATGCACGCAGTTGTCTGGCGTCGTATTGTTTGGCGTCGTTTTTGCGCCGCACGTCTCGCCGACGTGCGGCGTTTTCTTGATGCCGGCGCTGCCACGAACAAGAATCGAGGAGCAACCAGATGACATTGAGGATCCTGCTTGCCGACGACCACCCCCTGGTCAGCGCGGCCGTCGCGGACCGCTTGCATACCCAGACCGGGTGGGAGGTGTGCGGCTGCGTGACCAGCGCGACGGCCTTGCTGAACAGCGTGGAAAGCCTGCGTCCCGATGTCGTGATCACCGACTACCACATGCCCGCGCAGGGCGAGGGCAACAGCGACGGCCTGCGCCTGCTTGCCAGCCTGCGGCGGCGGCATCCGTCGCTGGCCGTGATCGTGCTGACCATGATCACCAATCCGCTGGTGCTGCGCTCCATCCTCGACACCCAGGTGCACGGCCTGCTGCTCAAGAACTCGCCGCTGTCAGAACTGGTGACCGTGGTTTGCCGTATCCAGCGGGGCTTCCACTACATCGGCAAATCCGCGCTGGAAGTGCTGTCGCAGGCCGATCCCGGCAACCCGGCCGGACCCGGCCAGGCCGGCGCGGAGCGCCTGTCCCGGCGTGAAATGGAAGTATTGCGGCTGTACCTGACCGGACGGTCCGTGAGCGAGATCGCCGTCCTGCTCTGCCGCAGCGTCAAGACCATCAGCCGGCAGAAGAACTGCGCCATGCAGAAGCTCGGCGTCACCAACGACCGGGAACTGTTTGAGTTTGCGGCGCTTAACGGCATGCTGCCGACTGCCTGAGCGCCGGCGGCACGGGCGCGCCGTATCAGGCGGCGTCGGCTGCCTGTGCCGCGTGGGCCTGCGCGTATGCGATGCCGGCCTCCAGCCGCGCCAGGCCGCGCGACAGCTCGCGCATGGTCGACGGCGACACCTCGGCAAGCACATCCTCCAGAAAGGCTGAGCGCAGCGGCATGGCGTGCGCCACCACCTGCTGGCCGGCCCGTGACAGCGTGACGTGGGTCACGCGGTTGTCGCGTTCCGACGTGCTGCGCTCCACCCAGCCAAGTTCCTGCATGGCCTTGAGCTGGCGCGTCAGCGCGCCGGGGTCCATGCCGACCAGGTCAGCCAGCGCCTTCTGGCCGATCGCGCCCTCCTGGTGATGCAGCGCATGCAGGATGCGCCAGCGGGGCAGCGGCAGCCCCAGGCGCTGTTCGAACGCAGCCGCGTAGGCGCGGTAGGTGCGGCCGAACTGCTGCAGTACGGCCACGCTTTGTCGCTCCAGTTCCATCCATTTTCCTCAGGTTACGTTGCAGGCCGGCGCATCAGTCGGCGGCCATGGCGGGCGCCGGCGCCCGGGTCAGCTTGATCGACGGCACCCGGCGGGCGCACCACACGCCCAGCGCGGCGGCCACCGCAGCCACCACCAGGCCAAGGTGGATGGCACTGACCAGCGACACGCGTGCCTGTTCCAGCAACAGTGCGCCATTGTGCCCGGCTTGCTCCAGCTGGCCGAGCAACGCGACTTGCGACGCCTTGTCGATCAGCACCTGCGGATCCGCCATGCGCGCCGTCCATTGTCCGGCATTGGCGGCGGACAGCGCATGTTCCACACCGCCGGTATAGCTGCGCGTGACCAGCGTGCCCACGATCGCGGTGCCCACCATGCCGCCTACCATGCGCAGCGATTGCAGCATGGCCGTGGCAATGCCAAGGTGTTCGCGCCCTGCCGTCTGCTGCGCAAACACGGTCAGGTTCGGCATGATGAAGCCGA
Source organism: Cupriavidus sp. SK-4 (assembly GCF_000611125.1). Lineage (NCBI taxonomy): Bacteria > Pseudomonadati > Pseudomonadota > Betaproteobacteria > Burkholderiales > Burkholderiaceae > Cupriavidus > Cupriavidus sp. SK-4. The sequence goes on along the minus strand of NZ_JFJW01000119.1, from coordinate 13,868 downwards.
GCCCGAATCCGCCGATCAGCATGATCGTCAGCAAGACGCCGTGCGGCATGCTGCGCGTGGCCTGCGACAGGCCCAGGCAGGACACCGCCAGCATGCCAAAGCCGGCAAAGAGCATGGTATTCGGGCGGCGGATGCGCGTGACGATGCGGCCGTTGAGAATGCTGCCCACGGTGATGCAGACCACCAGCGGCGTGATCAGGATGCCGGCCTCCTTCGGCGAATAGCCAAAGCCGCCCTGGAACAGCAGCGGTGCATAGAGCAGCAGCGCGAACATGGTGAAGCCCGTGAACACCGCCAGCTGGAACAACGGCGCCAGCCCCGGGTTGCGGAACATCTCCACCGGCAGGATCGGGTTGGCACAACGCTGCTCCCACTGCCACAGCGCCACCAGTGCCACCGCCGCCAGCACCAGCAAGCCGCCCGTATAGGCATCGAACCCGCGTGCCGGCAGCAGTTCAACGCTCAGCTGCACGCATCCCAGCCCGGCTGCGATCAGCAAGGCGCCGAGCCAGTCCACGCGGATCGGCCCGCTGTGCGCCTGCTGGCGCAGGTGCGGCAGGTAGCGCCACGCAAACCACAGCCCCAGCACGCCAATCGGCAGGTTGACATAGAACACCGCGCGCCAGCCGTACCACTCCGTCAGCAGCCCGCCCAGCGACGGCCCCACCGCATTGGCAATGCCGAATGCCGCGCTCATCATCACCTGCCAGCGCAGCCGCACATGCGTATCCGGAAACAGGTCGGCAATGCAGGCAAAGGCGGTGCCGACCAGCATGCCGCCGCCAATCCCCTGAAGCGCGCGCGCCAGCACCAGGAACGGCATGCTCGGCGCCATGCCGCACAGCGCCGAGGCCACCGAGAAGACCACGATCGATGCCAGCACGAACGGCTTGCGCCCGTAATAGTCCCCCAGCCGCCCGAACACCGGCACGGTGATCACCGATGTCAGCAGATAGGCCGTGGCAACCCAGGCGTAGTACTCGAAGCCTTGCAGCTCGGCCACCACGGTCGGCAGCGCCGTGCCGACCACGGTCTGGTCCAGCGCCACCAGCATCACCACAAAGGCCACGCCCAGCATGGCCAGCAGGGACTCGCGAAACGGCAGCACCTGGCCGTTGGCCACGGACTTATCTGGCTGTGGGGTCATTTTATTGCTCGATCAATCGTTGCATTATCAAGCATTATAGGGGCAGATCGGTCAGCCGCGTCATGGCCTTGTGATCGCGAGAAATAAAGTCGGTCGTATGGAAATTTCGGCCCCATCGCCAACCCGGCGCTGGGCGGCTGGCTAACCGACGGCTACGCGTGGTCGTGGATCTTCTACATCAACGTGCCGGTCGGCCCGGTCGCCGCCGCCGTTACCTGGGCGATCTACCGCGACCGCGAAACGCCGACTCGCAAGCTGTCGATCGCGGCTGCGCACTGAGCGATAAGACGACGCACGGCCCGCAGACATGACAGGATGCCTGACTAAGTGGTCGGAGGTGGGAAAGCGATAACCTTGAGTGGTCAGAGGACAATACCGTGCCCGGCCGTTGGCGCGGGGATATCGCACTTCTCGCCAAGCATGTCCATGAGTTCGTGTTCGATCTTCCGGCAGATCTGTGCCATGGGCACATCATTGGCGTTTCCTTCGAACGGGTTCTCCGTGCTTTCGCCCACTTGCTCCAGCGCGAGGTACATCCAGGAGATCATCGTGCTAAATGGAATGACCAGCCAGATCATGTTGCCATGCATGACGCCTGAAACGCTGGCATTGAGCTTTTCGAACTCTGTAAGAATGCCAAAAGGCAGTAGCAGACAAAACGTACGGACAAAGAGCTTGTTGACGACCGCATATTGCCTGGGATACGGATAGTCCTTGATACGCTCCGCCCGTCCTTGCTGCGCGAAGAAGCCTCTGATCGATCCTACCAACTCCAGATAGAAGGTATTGCCGATCTCGCCAGCGTCAAGGAACCGCCTGATCGTCGCTGACTGCGTTCCCAGCAACCGGCTTGTCTTGCTCTCGACGTGCGCAAGCGAGTCGAGTTCGGCCTGTGGCAGATAACGCGCAAGCGCCTCGTCCAATGGAGTCTCCCACTCTGGAACCCGGTAGTACTTCCGGTACTCCACGTTGGATGCCTTGCCCGCGCTTTCCCAGATCCTTGGGGTTCTCAGTTGATAGCGGAGCGCCGTCAGCCATGCGCAATGCCGGAGAACCAGATCCCGCCCGGCCGCCTGCCCTGCCAGAAAGTCCCGGCTCATCACACCCAGACACCGGCTGCCGTTCAGGATCTCAGTCCAGATCTGCTGTGCCTCCAGGGCCCTGCTGTAGGTCTGCACGTTCCGGAAGCCCACGATGAATGACGTGGCGGTGCCCAGCAGCACCACAACCGAGACCGGGATTGACAGCCATTTCAGCCCGAAGAACTGATAAAGGACTACGGGCAGCGAACCGCATGCTAGCGAGGCATAAAGTTGCCGTCTCGACCAGAACGTGAACTCGGATATTGTGTACGATTTTCCCAGGTGCATGGTGCGCATCTCGCGGCGGGGCGGCAGGTCGCGGGTCCGAGGTCCGAACTGCCGGCAGGCAGCACGGCCAACCGCCCTCACCACCGACCAGATCGCTGCCCGGGACCTGATTTTGTGATGGTGATATTGCCAAGAAACCGACGTAGTATCAATTTCCGTCCCACAACCCTTCACGCCACCCTAGAAAACAGCGGCACGGCAAGAGCATGCGGTAGCGCCGCTCTTGCCGGCCGGACAGTGCGCACCGGCATTGCCGGTGCCAAATTGGACGACGACTACTTCACCGGCGTCAGGATCGGCGCGCCCTTGTTCTTGATCAGGAACACGACAAACTTTGCTGGCTGCGTCTTGCTGGCATTGCGTCCGACGGTGTGGATATCGTTGGGACCTTCGTGGAAGGTATCGCCCGCTTTGAGCGTTACCTCTTTTCCGCCCTTGAGGCCCATGACGATGCTGCCCTCGAGCACGTAGACGAAGGCGTGGGCGTCATGGCGATGCACGGGATCGGCACTGCCCGGCGGATACTCCACGATGATCATCTCGGCTTCCTTCCCCGGATATTCGGGCAACGCTTCCTTGACCAGGGGCGTGACACTCGCCTCCGGCGCGGCGGCGGCCGGCTTTGCAACCGTCAGGCACGACAACACAAGTGCTGCCGCAACGGAAGTGACCGTCTTCATGGCATCACTCCAGGTTGGCCTTGTCGAGCCCGAACGCCTTGTCCGACGAACCAGGCACCATGCGGAATGCCACGTTCAGGCGGTTCCAGGTATTGATCGCCCCCACGAGGAAGGTGAGGTCAGACAGTTCCTTCTCGCTGTACTGGGTGCGCACGCGCTCATAGATATCGTCGGGCACGCCTTCGGCGGGAAGCCTGGTCAGCACCTCGGTCCAGGCCAGCGCGGCGCGTTCGCGCGGCGAGAACAGCGTCGACTCGCGCCAGATCGCCACATGATGCAGGCGCAATTCGCGCTCGCCGTGGATCTTCGCCATCTTGATATGCATGTCGACGCAGAACGCGCAGCCATTGAGCTGCGATGCGCGAATCTCGACAAGCTCGCGAATGGGCTGTTCGATCGTGGTCTTCTGGAACAGCGCGCCGAACTCCATGAGCTTCTTGGACAGTTCCGGGGATTGCTGGAAGTAATTCGTACGTTGGGTCATGTTTGCTCCTGGTGATCTGCTCAATGTGGGACTGACGAACCGGTGCTGCTTACGTGGGCATGCGCCCTGCGGACTATCGTTGCTGCGATTGACGCAGCCATTCCTCTAAGCCGATGCGCCCGAGGCACGCCTCGCCCAACGGCACCAGCGAATGTTCCTCGACCCGGCCGCCGAAGTAGCGGGCCTCGGGGTCGCGCACGACTTCACGCGGGTCGCCCACCGCCTTGAGATAGCGGGCGACGATCTCGTTGAACGGGGCTCGTTCCGGGCCGGCGATCTCGACGATGCCGTTTCGCGGTGGCGCGAGCGCTACATCGGCAACGAGTCCGGCGACGTCGTCCGCAGCAATCGGCTGGAACAGCCCAGGCGAAAGGCGGACGACATTTCCTTGCGCACTGGAATCGGCGATGCCGCCGATGAATTCCATGAACTGGGTCGAGCGGATGATGGTGTAGGGGATGCCCGAGGCCTCTATCAGTTTTTCTTGCGCGACCTTGGCGCGGAAATAGCCGTTTTCGGGCGTCCGGTCGGTGCCGACGATGGACAGCGCGACATGGTGCTGAACGCCCGCTGCGGTCTCCGCCGCGTGAAGGTTGCGGCCGGAAGTCTCGAAGAATTCCAGCACCGCCTTGTCTTCAAACGATGGGGAATTGGCAAGGTCGATCACCACCTGGGCGCCGGTCAGGGCCTCCTGGAGCCCCTCGCCAGTGATGCTGTTGACACCGCTCCTGGGCGAGGCGGCCATGACCTCGTGGCCGCCCTGGCGCAGAATGGCGACGGTCTTCGAGCCGATCAGGCCAGTCCCGCCAATGATGACAATCTTCATGATGCTTCTCCGTGCTGAGGAAGGTGGAACGATTCCATGTTAGGGAGCGCGGCATCCCCGCGCCAGATCGACTCGGAGCGCCGGCTCGTGGAATAGTCACGGCGCGGGCAGCAATCGAGCAGCAGCAGGTTGAGGAGCTTCATTGCAGCTCCATGCAGAAGTGGAGGCCCTTGGCGAGCAGGCCGGAACGGAAATAGAAGCGCTGGGCCAGCGCGTTCGCGAGTGCGGTATCCAGGACAAGTCGCTGGCAGCCTTCTGTGCGTCCAAGCTCGCAAAGCGCTTGCAGCAGACGCTCGCCGTGACCCTGCCCCCGGCCCTCGGCATCGGTAATCAGGTCGTCGACGTACAGAAAGCGCCCGTGGATCAGGTTTTCAAGACGCCGATATCCGGCCAGCGCAACAGGTTTGCCGTCGTCCCAGAGCGCGAGCAGCCGGTACCCTTGTCCACTTTGCACCATGACGGTGTCGAGAAAGTCTTCCGGCATTTGCAGCTTGGGGCGCAGTTGCCGCATGACAGGGAAGCAGGCGCGGATCTCGGCCTCCGTTTCCGCATGTCCGAGCATCAGGTTCTTGGTCATGGTGCCGATGCGTGCTGGTTTGTGCAGCCTTCAATGTAGTTGAGCGATGACACAGTCAACAGGCACATGTTTATCGATTTCAACTAGGCCATCGACCATCGACATATGACGGTATGACCTAAGAGTGGTTTGTCATGCGATCGACCAGGCAGCGAATGATGGGCGTGGCCGACACGACAACCGGCAGCATGGTCAGCCAGGAAACGCTCCAGGACCTTAGCCAGTGCTGAAAGAACAGGCCTTCTTCTGCAAATGGAAGGCTTGCGATGGCAGCAGCGATGGAGCAGGTCAATCCGGCCTGGATAACACCATAGGCGAAATAGCTGTAGCGCGAAGGAATCTTAGGCATGTGAGTCGCCTCTATGCATTCTTTGAACTAGACAGTCATGCACCCTGCCATTGCCGCGCCAGGGGCTGGCGCCCCCGGCGCACGACAGGCGCTACGCGGCTGCTCCAACCTTTCCTGCCAACCGCTGCACGGTTTCGTTGGTATCCCACAGCGCGTTTGCGATGAAGCGGAAGTTGACCAGTGCCGCGTGATATCCGTCCCCTTCGGGTAGCTTCGGCCCTGCTACGGCGTCGCGCACGACAGCAACTTCGAAACCTTGCTCCAGCAGATCCCGCAGATGGGATTCGACGCACAGATTGGCGGCCATGCCAGCAAGGATCACCTGGTCGACGCGCTGCTTGCGCAATTGCAGGACAAGGTCGTTGGCCTGCGGGCCGTACAGCTTGTGCGTGGAGCAGATGATGGTCTTGCCATCCTCGATATACGGCTTGAGTTCCGGCATGAAGTCCGCGCCCGAGTCACGGAATCCGTCCAGGTTCAGCGCGCCCGGACGGTCGAACATGCCGATGGCATGCTGGAACATTTCGGCGGGGCCCTGCACTTTCCATGTGTGGTCATGGGGAAAGTAATAGTGGGGAGAGATGGCGACCGTGATGCCCGCCTGTTTTGCGGCCTCGAACAGACGGACTAGGTTGGCCACGAGGTTCTGCTCCGTCACGCTTTCTCCGACCACGCCCCAGCTGCGGCCTTCGGGGCTCATGAAGTCGATCTGCGGGTCAATCACGACGAGCGCGGTGCGTGGCAGGTCCAGCGTAATGCCGGACTTCGGCAGAGCCGGATCAACGGGATCTGCATAGGGGGTGTGGTGGTTGCACATGGGAAGTACCTCTTATGGTGAGCCGGTCTGCCGGCGCCTTCGTGGGGTCCGGCAGATGCGGCGTCGTTTCAACTACGGATGAATGCCAACAGGTCGGCGTTGAATCTATCTTTGTGGGTGTCGGTGAGCCCATGCGGCGCACCGGGGTAGACGATCAGCTTCGCGTTCCTGACGAGCTTTGCCGATGCGCGTCCAGCGGCGTCGATCGGCACGATCTGATCGTCGTCGCCGTGGATGATCAGGGTCGGCACATCGATCTTCCTGAGATCCTCGGTGAAATCGGTCTCGGAGAATGCCTTGATCGAGTCGTACGTACTCTTGTGTCCACCCTGCATGCCCTGCGCCCACCATGCGTCGATCAACCCCTGCGACGGCTTTGCACCGGGTCGGTTGAAGCCATAGAACGGCCCCGCCGGCACGTCCTTGTAGAACTGGGACCGATTGGCAAGTTGTGCGGCACGCAGGCCGTCGAATACTTCGATTGGCAGTCCGCGCGGATTGGCGGCGGTCTTCACCATCAAAGGCGGCACGGCTGAAACCAGCACCACCTTTGAAACGCGTCGCGTACCGTGCCGGCCGATGTATCGGGCCACCTCGCCACCACCCGTGGAGAAGCCCACCAGGATAGCGTCCCGCAGGTCGAGCGTCTCGAACACCGTGGCCAGATCGTCGGCATAGGTGTTCATCTCATTGCCATTCCATGGCTGACTTGAACGGCCGTGGCCACGACGGTCATGTGCAACGGCACGGTGCCCTTCCGAAGCAACAAGGATCATCTGGGATTCCCAACTGTCCGAGCTCAGTGGCCAGCCATGACTGAATACAACGGGGCGACCGGCGCCCCAGTCCTTGAAATAGAGCTGGGTGCCGTCCTTTGCCGTGATGTAGCTGCCTGAAGCCTTGCCGCTTGCCTTTGCGGTGTTCGCCTTTTCTGCCGACGGTGCTGCCGCCGCAGGTCCGGGCAAGCCGGAAGCCACCAGCGCGCCGGCTGCGGCCGCGCTGCCCAACAGCAGGTTACGTCGCGATAGGCCTTGGTCGAGGCTGCGATCTGAAGACATGGTGAGACTCCTTTATTGGCGCGTGCGCGCGTTGCCTTGAATAGGTCTGAGCGTCAGGTGCCTGGTCATGGTGCCGATGCGTGCTGGTTTGAGCAGGCTTCAATGTAGTTGGGCGATGACACAGTCAATAGACACATGTTTATCGTTTTCAACTAGGCCATGCCCTGAATATACATGACCAGTCGTCTATTTAAAATCGCAAAAAAATCTCAGTACAACAAGCGCTTGAGGGTGATTTGCAGAAATCGTCGGCAGGCGTCGCCATTGCGCTCGACCTTGCTGCGCAGGACCGCCCCTTCCCAGGCTTCGATAATGATGGACGCGAGCTGCGCGGAATCAACGTCCGCTGGCAGTTCCTGGCGCAGCCTGGCCTCATCAAGGCAGGCTGTGATGATACCTTCCCAGCGCGCCAGAATGCGCTCCAGAGCCGTTCGGACTTCACCGCTGGTATTGGACAATTCGAGAGAAAGGTTGCCCACCAGGCACCCGAGCCTGAAATCTTGTGCCGCGTGGTCCGCCACCAGCAACTCGAACAACTTTTCGATCCTGGCCAACGGCGTGATGCGCGCGTCATACATCACTTTGCCATGGCGTTGCTCAATGGCATCCCAATAGGCTTCGAGCACTTCGGCGGCAAAGGCTTCCTTGCTGTCGAAATAGCTGTAGAAGGAACCCTTAGGAACATCGGCGGCAGCGACGATGTCCTGCACGCCGGACCCGTTGAAACCGGCGCTGTGAATCACACGACCACCGTCGATAAGCAGCCGGCTACGGATTTCGGGGTTGGGGGGTCTTGGCACGTCGCAATAGTTAGTGAGCAGATGGGAAGGACAATAGACGACTGGTTGACTATTTGTCAAGCGCCCGATGGCGATCGTCTATGCTTTCAGCGCGCGCATCAGCTCGGCAACCAGGCGATCGGCTTCAGTCTGACTGCGCAGATTGGTAAACCCCATCATCAAGCCACGCCGCCCTGGCGCACCGTACCGCCAGGCGGTCAGCGAATGGACGGCGAATCCTGCCTTGCGCGCACGACGGGCCATCGCCAGATCGTCAAGATCGTCCCTGACGTCGATCAGAAGGTGCATGCCGCCATCCTGCAGGCAAACAGTGAAGCCGTCCGTCTTGTATGGCGCCAGCGCCTCGGCCAGCATTGCGCGTCGTCGCGCGTAAAGCGTGCGCATGCGTTTGATATGCCGGGCGAAGTGCCCCTGCGCAATAAACTCCGCCGCCACGGCTTGCAAGAGTTCGGGGCAGCCGCCATGCACCGTGCGCCTGCAGGCCAGATCCATGGTCGGCACCAGACTTTGTGGCACGACCACGTAAGCGAGCCGTAGCCCCGGGTACAGCACCTTGCTAAGCGTGCCGCAATAGATCACCCGGTCGCATGTGTCCAGGCTCTTCAAGGCCGGCAACGGGTGGCCGCGGTAACGAAACTCGCCGTCGTAGTCGTCCTCGATGATCCATGCGCCCCGCTCACCGGCCCAGTCGAGCAGTTCGACGCGACGTTGCAGTGTCAGTGCCACGCCAGTCGGGCTCTGGTGCGATGGCGTCACTACGGCCAGGCGCGCCTCTGGAAAATGCTGACGCCCAAATTCGACGTCGAGGCCATGATCATCCACTGGCACATTCCGGACCTGCAGGTTCAGGCGCCTGAGTGACTGGGCAGTCGGAGGGTAGCTGGGATCCTCAACCCAGGCGCTTTCGCCCGCCAGCCTGAGCGCATCCGCAATCAGCGCAAGGCTGGCCGTATAAGCCGGCACGACGAACACCTGGTGCGGCTGGGCGTCGATGCCCCGTGAGCGCTGCAGGTAAGCGGCCAGCGCTTCTCGCAGCGGGCCAAATCCGGCTGACGCCGGCCTGGTCAGCGAGCCGGCGCTGCGTATTTGCCGCGCCATCAACCTCGTCCATAGTTTTCGCGGGAACTCATCCAGCGCGGGAAGCCCCAGTTGCAACGGCGCGGGGATTCCACCATCCGTTTCGAGTGAAACCTCGGCAAGTTCCTGGTCCGGTGGCGTGCGGCTGGATCCAGCCGCGGCGGCCACGCGGTGGGGGCGCGATGGCGCAATTTGCTCGGAAACGAACGTTCCCGCAGGGCCTCTGGCGATGAGGTAACCTTCACCCAGGAGCCGCTCATAGGCGACCTGAACGGTCCCGCGCGCCACGCCGAGCTCGCCCGCAAACGCACGCAAGGATGGCACCCGCTGCCCGGGTTTCAGTTGCCCTTGCTGGATCGAGGCACGAATCCGAGCGTAGATCTGCTCATGCAGCGGCGCTGCGTTGGATGGGTCCTGAGCCGGTGACTTCGTCATAGCCTGGCAGACGTATCCGGGCAGTGCCGCAACGCCGATGCATGGGAACGCGAATCATTGCCGGCGATGGCAACGGATCGGATGTGGGTGTGATCTTGACCTCCGATCATACCCCAGGGCGCGCATCCGCCGGGACCCGGCCCGTGACGGCCTGAGAAAGCAAATGGGCGGAGATNAGCCCCCCCCCCCATGCCCCTGAAGGCATGGGCGATGATGCGCTGCGCGTGATGTGCATCGATGAGGCCGCCTTCCGCGAAATCCTGAGCCGTCTCGTGAAGTGTCTTCAGCAGTTTGCTAGCCATGGTTCGCCACCTCGATCAGTTTGCCCTGCGCAAAAAAACGCCTGCTGGGCAAGCAGGCGGCAGGGAAGTTTCTCGCGACAGGACGCACCCGGGAGAATGCGGAGCGATCGGGAAGACGCTCCACGGATGCAGTATCGCGCCCGGCGCGTGACCGCTCCATCAGGCATGCCTTAAATCCGTCGTGTAGTTGGCACCCTGCGTGCCGCCCTGTGACTCCAGCCCATCTGCCAGCTGTTCGAGTTCGGCATGGAAGGCCTGCCAGTCAGCACCAATGGCCACCAGCCCCGAGCGCCTGACCGCCTGCTCCAGCCAGCGGCACGCCTGGCTCTGCAGCGCATGGCCCATCACCGACAGGGCCCCGGCCAAGCCGTGCAAACGTTGGGCAAACGCTTCGGCGTCGCCTGCCAGCAGCGCCTCGGCCAGTGCGCGCTGGTCGCGCCGCAGCGCGTCGGCATGCAGCAGTGTGTCGCCGCCTGCATGCTGGCCCGGCGCTGCCCGCGCTGCCATATGGGCGCTGGACAGGTCTTCCAGCAGCTTGCGCAGCGTCACCAGCCCCACTGGCTTGGTCAGGCATCGGTCGATGCCGGCCTGCTGGCATCGCTCGGCCACATCGGGCCCCACGCTGGCGGTGACGGCAACGATCGGCGTAGCCAGGCCGGCATCGCGCAGGCGCCGCGCCAGCGTGAAGCCGTCCATGCCAGGCATCTGCAGGTCGGTCAGGACCAGGTCGTAGTGCCGGCCCGATGCCATCAACAGCGCCTCGGGCCCGTCACTGGCCAGATCGACCTTCTGCCCCAGGTTTTCAAGCTGCTCCCGCATCACCACCTGGTTGATCGGATGGTCTTCCACCAGCAGCAGCGCCAGCTGCGTGGCAGGCGCATACTCGCGCGCCGACAGTGGCGCCTGCGTTTCCGTCACTTCCACGCCTGCCGCTGCCGCGATCGCCGCCAGCAAGCCGCGCCATGCATAGGGCGATGCCACCACCGGCGTCTGCGTCAGGTCCGGCACTGCAGGCGCCATGGCCGACACCACCACATCGGCGTCGCTGCAGCGCGGCATGGCCTGCTCATCGCACACCAGGACATCGACCGGCGTGGCCGGCGGCGCGTCGGGGTCATACTTGACCGCCCGTGCGCCATAGAACTGCAGCAACTGCTCCACACCCTGGTAGAGCTCGCGCAAGGTGACACTCAGGCCGACCGTCAGTCCACGCAGCGCGGTCCGCGGCCAGGCGTCGGCTGACGCCGCGGCACCGGCGGTGACCAGCGGCAGGCTGACGGTAAAGCAGCTGCCCAGTCCGGGCTCGCTGACCACCCGAATCTCGCCAGACATCAGTTCGACCAGCCGGCGGCAGATCGACAAGCCGAGGCCTGTGCCGCCGTAGTGGCGCGTGTCGGGCTGCTCGGCCTGGACGAAGGGCTCGAACAGCCGGATCTGGTCTCGCCCGGCGATGCCGATGCCGGTGTCAATGACGCGGATTTCCACGCCGCCGCCCGGCTTGCGCATGGCCGTGACGATCACCTTGCCTTGCTCGGTGAACTTCACCGCATTGCTGAAGTGACTGGTAGGCACCTTCACCTGGAATTCTAATATGAGAATGATTGTTATTTACAGAAGACAGGGAAAATGATGAAGTTCAGGCAGGTCGCCGGGATCGGGTCGGCAACAAGGGCGGCGGCAGAGTTGGCAGCACCGGCGGGCGTACAACAGGGTCAATGGATGCGGATGCTGGCGGCGGTATGCGCCGCCTCCGGCATGACCGGAGCCTGGGCGCAGGCGCAGGCGCCGAAGGCGGAAGCTACCCTCGCCACCGTGGTGGTGACGGCCGCCGGCAGTGAGCAGGACATCCGCGACGCGCCCGCGTCGATCAGCGTGGTCACGCGCAAAGACCTGGAGAACAAGGCCTATCGCGACATCAACGATGCGCTGGTGGAAGTGCCCGGCGTGATCGTCAGCGGCGGCGGCGACCGGACCGACATCAGCCTGCGCGGCATGGGCGCCAAGTACACGCAGATCCTGATCGACGGCAAGCGCCAGAGCTCGCGCGAGACCCGCACCAACTCCGACTCGTCCGGCGTGGAAAGCAGCTGGACGCCGCCGCTGTCCGCGATCGAGCGCATCGAGGTGGTGCGCGGGCCGATGTCGTCGCTGTACGGCTCCGATGCCATAGGCGGCGTGGTCAACATCATCACGCGCAAGGTGCCCAGGACGTGGACGGGCGAGCTGCGCGGCGACGCCACGCTGCAGGAGAACAGCGACTCCGGCAATCTCTACCAGGGCAACTTCTACCTGGCCGGCCCGCTCAAGAGCGACCTGCTGGGCCTGCAGCTGTACGGCCAGAGCACGCACCGCATCGAAGACGATATCGACTACGGCTTCCGCAGCCGCCGCGCCGAGAGCCTGACCGCCAAGCTGGCGCTGACGCCCACGCGCAACCACGACATCGTGTTCGAGGCCACGGGCATGCGCCAGCTGCGCAGCGAGACCGTGGGCAAGACCGTGCCGCCGCTGCCGCCCGGCACCGCCTGCCCGCGGTCCGGCTGCCCCACCTCCTCCGAGACCGACTACCGCAGCGAGAAATACGCGCTGTCGCATACCGGCCGCTGGGGCTTCGGCGTCTCTGACAGCTATATCCAGCAGGAGGAGTTCGACAACCGCAGCCGCCGGATGAAGATCAAGAACCTGGACCTGCGCACCAGCTGGGCCATGCCGCTGGGCAACCATATGCTGTCGGTCGGCGGCGAATACCTGAACCAGCGCCTGAACGACCAGACCGGCAACCAGATCGCCGGCGGCCCGAACCAGGTCGAGCGCTACCAGTGGGCACTGTTTGCCGAAGACGAGTGGCGCCTGGCGCAGAGCTTTGCCCTGACCGGCGGCGTGCGCATGGACCATGACCAGAACTTCGGCCAGCACTACAGCCCGCGCTTGTACGGCGTGTGGCATGCGGCCGAGCGCTGGACGGTCAAGGGCGGGGTGTCGACCGGCTTCCGTGCGCCGGACCTGCGCCAGACCGTGGCCGGCTGGGGCCAGACCAGCCGCGGCGGCAATATGTACGGCAATCCGGACCTGAAGCCAGAGACGATGTTGTCGCAGGAACTGGGCCTGCTCTATGACAAGGGCAACGGCCTGCAGGCGGGCGTGACGCTGTTCAACAACGACTTCAAGGACAAGATCACGCGCGTCGCCTGCCCGGCCACGCAGTGCACCGACGGACCCAACCGCTTCGGCGCCGCCCCGACCACCTACATGAACGTGGACCGCGCCTACTCGCGCGGGGTGGAAGCCAGCCTGCGCTGGCCGATCGCGCAAGCGTGGTCGCTGACCGGCAGCTATACCTATACCAAGTCGGAACAGAAGAGCGGCCAGTACCAGGGCCAGCCGCTGAACCAGTTGCCGATGCACCTGCTGGTGGCCACGCTGAACTGGCGGCCTACCGAGAAGGTCAACGCCTGGGCGCGCGTCAACTACCGCGGCAAGGAAAGCCAGCCGATCACGGGGCCGTCTTCCAGCACCGTGGTGGCGCCGTCATACACCTTTGTCGACCTGGGGGCGACCTATGCGGTTACCAAGAACGTGTCGGTGTTTGCCGGGATCTACAACCTCTTCGACAAGCAGGTGAACTACACCGACTATGGGCATGTAGAGGATGGCCGGCGGTACTGGATGAGTGTGGCGGTGAAGTTTTGAATGGTGGCTGCATCAACGCCTTCGGCTGCGCTCCGCGCAAGCGCTCAATGACCGTCAACGC
>NZ_JFJW01000119.1:0-70 GCF_000611125.1 Cupriavidus sp. SK-4 | reverse complement strand
CTGACTCACATGGCGTAGCAGGGTCGAACGGCCAACCACGCCGAGCCTGTCAGATTTCTTGTGTGTTGAG
>NZ_JFJW01000118.1:4361-10455 GCF_000611125.1 Cupriavidus sp. SK-4 | reverse complement strand
GCCGTGGCGGCGGCGGACGCGGTGGCAGGCGCTAGCGGACCAGGGAGCCTCGATCATGACGTCACCACTAAGCCTTGCCCGATCCCTGCCTGGCCGCCTGGCCTGCGCGCTGGCGCTTGCGCTCGCGCTGACCGTTGCCGGCATGCACGCCGCGCACGCGCAGAAGGCCTTCAAAACCCCCGAGGCCGCCATGAACGCCTTTGGCGAGGCAGTCGCCACCAGCGACGACGAGGCCATGAAGGTGCTGCTGGGCGCCAGGTTCCACGACCTGATCCCGCCTGTCGGCGCCGACATACGGTACCGCTTTCTCGAGGCCTGGCGGATCTCGCATGCGGTCAAGCCAGAGGGCGACAGCCATGCCCGCATCGCGGTAGGCAATGACGGCTGGACCCTGCCAGTGCCGCTGGTGAAGACATCGAAGGGCTGGCAGTTCGATACGCGTGCCGGGGTCGACGAGATGCGCATACGCCGCATCGGCCGCAATGAACTCGCGGTGATCCAGGCCATGCTCGCGGTCTATGACGCCCAACGCGAATACGCCCGGACCGACCATGACGGCGACGGCCTGCTGGCCTACGCCGGCAAGCTTGCAAGTACGCCGGGCAAGCAGGACGGGCTGTACTGGCCGACGTCGGATGGCGCACCGCCCAGCCCGCTCGGGGCCGCATTCCTGACGGCCGGCAAGCGCAATCCGGGGCAGGGCGGCTATTACGGCTATCACTACAAGCTGCTGACGGCCCAGGGCCCCAACGCACCCGGCGGCGCGTACAACTATGTCGTCAATGGCAAGCTGTTTGGCGGCTTCGCCGTGCTGGCCTGGCCGGTGCGGTATGGCGATACCGGCGTGAAGAGCTTCATGGTCAGCCACGACGGCCAGGTCTATGAACGCGACCTGGGCACCGACAGCGCCGGCAAGGCCGCGGCGACCAAGACCTTCGATCCCGGCCCTGGCTGGAGCAAGGTGACACCATGAAGCATGGGCTCCGGGTCCTGGCGGGCGTTGCCGTGTTCGCCGCAGTGCCGGTGCTGACGGCATGCTATCCCTACCCTTACCCTGCCGAGGTGGTCCCGACCACCTACCCGGGGCTGCAGCCCAGCCGCTNGCCGCTCCGCCCGCGCCTTTGCGGCGGCCGCCGGCGCCATGCGCGACCAGGGCGTGGCGATCAGCACCGAGGATGCCGTGGCCGGCACGGTGGAAGGAACCCGCAACAACCTGCCGGTGAGGGCCAGCGTGCGCCGCCAGGCCGACGGCACGGTGCGGGTGCAGTTCGACGGCACCGACCCGTCCGATCCCCGCCTGCTCGAACGCATCTCGCGCAGCTACGACGCGCGCATGGGTCGCTGAGCCGCGCTGCGCCGTCCTTGCCGCCAGCCACTCAAGGCTGCGCGCGCGGAATGACCGGCGCCCCCGGCGCGGGACTGGCCGGGCGCTGCGGATACACCGACGTGCCGAAGGTGTTGCCCATGCGATGGGTGGTGGCTGCCTCGTTATAAAGGCCGAGCTGGTTCGAGGGTCGCTGCGCGATGGCCTCGGCCGCCAGTCCGCTGTCTGGCCGTGCCGGCTTGCCTGCGTTGGCGGGTTGCAGCTTCTGCGTCAGGCAGGGGAACGAAGGCGCGCGCTCGCCGTTGACCTCGACTTCGACACAGGGCGCGGGTCCTGCAGCGGCGGCGGGTGCCATGTCGACCAGTCCAAGCGCCGCAACGGCGCATAGCGTCAGCCAGGTCCGCATCCGATACCTCCTTGGTTGGCCGCCAGGCAGGGCGCTGGCGAAGCCGCTGCAGTATAGCCAGCATGCTGCGCTCGCGGGAACCATCCTCGCGCAGGGATTTGTCGTTGACTCGCGTCCCCGCGCCTCCCTCTTTCTTCTTCGATGAATCTTTTGTGACAAACGACAGGCGGCGCCAGTGCCGTCCGTCTAGGCACCGTGCGCAATGCTGACATGAGGGCACGCCATCATGTCCTGCGATCGGATGCGCGCCTGCCGTGCCCTTGGTCAGGGCGTTGCGGCAGGGGCGCGGCGGCAATCGATTCGAACAAGAAGCTTGAGTCAATCCAATGCATGACGTGAAGAAGAGCGGCCCGCCTTCGTGCTGGCGGGCGGTGTGGCTGGCAGTGATTGGACTGGGAACCCTGGGAACGGCGGCGGCGCAGCAGGCGGCAGCGGAGCAGGCCGCGGCCGCTGCGCCGGCAAGCGCGCAGGCCGCCGAGGCCGAGCGGCGCGTCAACGTGAACGAGTACATCGTGCGCGGCAATACGGTGCTGGATGTCCGTTCGATCGAGCGGGCGGTCACGCCTTTCCTTGGCCCGGCCCGCACCATGAAGGATATCGAGGGCGCCCGCGACGCGTTGCTGGCGGTCTACCAGGCCAAGGGCTACCAATCGGTCTACGTCGACTTGCCGGAACAGCAGGTCACCGACGGCATCGTGATCCTGCAGGTCAGCGAGACCCGCGTGGGCCGCGTGCGCGTGGTCGGTGCCGAGTACAACTCGCCGCTGGAGGTGCGCGAGCAGGTGCCGGCGCTGGCGGAAGGCGTGGTGCCCGATTTCACGCAGGCGCAGACGGAGCTGACCGCGTTGAACCGCAGTGCCAAGCGCCAGGTGGTGCCGCTGGTGCGGCAGGGCGCGATGCCGGGCACCATGGACGTCGACCTGAAGGTCGACGACAGCAGCCCGTGGCGCGCCAGCGCTGGCCTGAACAACGACTACAGCGCGGATACGAAGGAGCTGCGCGCGTTTGCCTCGCTGGGCCACGACAACCTCTGGCAGCTGGGCCACAGCGCGTCCGTGAGCTTCTTCGGCGCGCCGCAGGACCTGAACCAGACCCAGGTCTGGTCCGGCTCTTATGTGGCGCCGATCCGCGGCAGCAACTGGAGCGTGGAGGCGTCGGGCTATATGTCCGACAGCAATGTGGCCACGGTGAACGGCACCAGCGTGCTGGGCAAGGGCCATTCCGTCGGCTTGCGCGGCACCTATACCGTGCCGGACACCGGGGCATGGTGGCATACGCTGAGCCTGGGCGTGGACTTCAAGGACAACGAGGAGGTCACGCGCCTGGGCAATGCCGGCGACACCGTGCCGCTCAAGTACGCGCCGATCACGCTTGCCTATGCGGGTTTCACCCAGACCGAACGCGGCCAGCTTGGCATCAACGCAGCGCTGGTCGCCGGCACGCGCAGCTTCCTGGGCTACGGCAGTAACTGGGAACAGTTCGACTACAAGCGCTACAAGGCCTCGCCCAGCTTCCTGCTGCTCAAGGGCGATACCAGCGGCACCTACAACTTCAAGGGCAACGCGCAGCTCGCCTGGCGCCTGGCCGCGCAGATCACCGATTCGCCGCTGGTGTCCAGCGAGCAGATCGCGGCCGGCGGCATGAATTCCGTGCGCGGCTACCTGTCGGCGGAAAGCACCGGGGACTACGGCGTGGTGGGCTCGGTGGAGCTGCGCACGCCGCCGCTGGACTTCTTCGGCGGCGTGGTCGAGGACTGGCGCGTCTATGCCTTCGTCGACGCCGGCCAGGTGCGCCTGCGCGAGCCGCTGCCCGAGCAGGACAGCCGCTTCTCGCTGGCCTCGGTGGGCCTGGGCACGAGCTTCCGGCTGGCGCGGCGCGTCAGCGGCCGGCTCGACCTGGGCTACCCGCTCAAGGACGGACAGCGCACCGAACGACACGACCCGCGCCTGAATTTCAGCGTGACCGCGAGCTATTGACGACCACGGCCGCGCGCCACGCCTTACCACCTTGCATTCCGATACAAGCCAACGGAGAACCATTGTCATGCGACGTTCCCTTCTGCTGCTGCTCGCGCTGGCGAGCATGCTCCTGCCGGGCCTGGCCCAGGCCTGGTGGCAGCCCGACTGGGCTTACCGCAAGCCCGTCACCATCGATGCCGGCCCGCAGGGCGGCGCCATCGGCGGCGATGCCGGCCGCACCCCGGTGCTGCTGCGCCTGCATACCGGCAACTTCAGCTTCGAGGGCGTGAGCGAGACCGGCGCCGACCTGCGCTTTGTCGCCGGCGACGACAAGACCGTGCTGAACCACCAGATCGAGCAGTTCGATCCGCTGCTGGGCATCGCGCTGGTATGGGTGGACGTGCCCGCGGTCTCGGCGGGCGCCAAGCAACAGCTGTGGATGTACTACGGCAATCCCAAGGCACCTGCATCCGGCAACGGCCAGCGCAGCTTCGATCCGGACTTCACGCTGGTCTACCACTTTGCCGAAGGCAATGCGCCCGCGCGCGACACCACTGCCTATGGCAACCACAGTCAGACCGCCGTGACCTCGCTGGACGGCACCGTGATCGGCAAGGGCGCGCAGCTTGGCGTCGCCGCGCTGGCACTGCCGGCCTCGCCTTCGCTGGCGCTGCAGGCGGGCGCGCCGTTCGCGTTTTCCGCATGGGTGCGGCCTGACCAGCTTGGTCCGCAGCAACTGGTCTATGCCCGCCGCGACAGCGCCGGTGAACTGCTGATCGGCATCGACCAGGGCGTTCCCTTCGTGCAGGTCAATGGCCGGCGCAGCAATCCGGGCCAGCCGGTGCAGGCCGGGCAGTGGTCGCACCTGGCGCTCAACGCCGACGGCAAGACCGTGACCCTGTTCGTGGCCGGCCGCGCCGCGTCTTCGCTGGAGGCGGCGCTGCCCGCCATGAACACCCCCGCCTTCATCGGCGCGGACAGCGCGGGGCAGGGTGCCTTCACCGGCGCCATCGATGAAGTGCGCGTGTCGAAGGTGGCGCGCCCGGCCGCGCTGCTGCTGGCCGACGCCGTCTCGCAGGGCGCCGATTCGCGCCTGGTGGTGTTCGGTCCGGACGAGCAGCAGGCGGGCAAGAGCCACTTCGGCTATATCCTCGCCGCCATGCCGCTGGACGCCTGGATCGTGGTGGGCGTGCTGGGCATCATGATGGCGCTGTCGTGGGCCATCATGATCGGCAAGGGCCGCAACTTCGGCGCGGTCTCGCGCGCCAACGTGGCCTTCATGGAGCATTTCCGCGAAGCCTCCGGGGTGTCGCTGGACCACCTGGCCAAGACCAACCGGGTGCCGGCCGAGGTCCGCGAGCACTCGTCGCTGTGGCGCCTGTATGAAGTCGCCGTGGACGAGCTGCACCGCCGGCACCAGCTCGGCTACGACTTGAACGCGGTCACCGACGCCACCATCAGCGCCATCCGCGCGTCCATGGACGGCGTGATGGTGCGCGAGAACGAGCGCATGGCCAGCCGCATGAACTGGCTGTCCACCACCATCGAAGGCGCGCCCTATGTGGGCCTGTTCGGCACGGTGATCGGCATCATGCTGGTGTTCGTGGTGGCGGCCATGGCCGGCGCGGTGGACATCAACTCGGTCGCGCCGGGCATGGCGGCGGCGCTCTTGTGTACCGCCGCGGGCCTGGGCGTCGCGATTCCGGCGCTGTTCGGCTACAACTGGCTGGCCTCGCGCTCGGACGCCATCGGCGCCGACATGGCCGTGTTCGTGGACGAGTTCGCCACGCGGCTGGCTGAAGAGCAGGGCGAGGGCCGGCGCGCCCCGGTCCTGCAGCGCGCCTGAGCGGGGCCGGCAATCATGGCAAACGCAGCCAAGTTCGGCGTCAGGAAGCGCACGGGCGGCATCAATATCACGCCCTTTGTCGACGTGCTGCTGGTGGTGCTGGTGATCTTCATCCTCACCAGCAACGCCAGCATCCCCGGCATCAAGGTAGACCTGCCCAAGGCCAGCGCCTCGGTCGCGCTGGAAAAGCCCAAGACCAAGGCCATCACCATCGATAACGCGGGGCAGGTGTTCCTGGACGCCTACCCGGTCACGCTGGCCGAGCTGGAGGAGCGCCTGCGCACCGAGAAGGCGCTGTCGCCGGATTTCCCGGTGATCGTGCGCGGCGATGCCTCGGTGCAGTACGCCAAGGTGGTGGAGGTGCTCGACCTGCTGCGGCGGATCGAGCTGAACCAGATCGGTCTGGTGACCGGCAAGCCGGCATAAGGAGCGCAGCCGTGAACCATCGCGAACCCATGCCCGTGCCTGCGCAGCGCGCCGCCGCGCTGTGGCGGCGCTGGGGCGGGCTTCTGACCGGCGCGCTGGTGTTCGCCGCGCTGGCCTCGCTGATCTGGTACCTG
>NZ_JFJW01000118.1:3462-4323 GCF_000611125.1 Cupriavidus sp. SK-4 | reverse complement strand
GGGGCCCCCGCCACGCCCACGCTGGTGCTGCCGCCGCCGCCGCCGCCGCCGCCCGAGCCGGAGAAGCTGCCCGAGCCCGAGCCGGTCAAGCCCGAAGTGGTCGAGCCCGAGCCCAAGCCCGCTGAGCCCGCCGAAGCGCCGCAGGACGACAGCCCGCCCAGCCCCTCGCAGGACCTGGGCGACCCGGTCACCATCGACGGCGCCGCCGAGGCCGGCACCGATGCCTTCGGCATCCGCGCCGGCGGTGGTGGCGGCATGACCGGCGGTGGCGGCGGGCTGGGCAGCCGGTCTTATTCCGCCTATGTCTCGAGTGCCTTGCAGCAAGCCTTTGTGCGTGACCAGCGCACCCGCCAGCTGGCCTTCGACGACATCCGCATCGAGCTCTGGCTGGACGCGGAGGGCCGCGTCACCCGGGTCGAACTGGCGGGCAGCTCGGGCAATGCCGCGACCGACCAGGCGGTGCTGGCCATGGTGCGCGATTTCCGTGCCGACGAGCGGCCACCGGCATCGCTGCGGTTCCCGATGCGCATGTCGATCAAGGGCCGGCGGCCATGAATGTCCTGAAGGCCCGGCCATGCGCCGGCCCGACGTTTCTCTTCATCCCAACAGACTGCAGAACGAACCGATGAACCACTTTGTCCATCCCCATCGCCATGCGGGCCGCGCCAGCGTGCTGGCCGCCGCCGTGGCAGCCGTGCTGCTCGGCGCCGCGGGTGCCAGCCATGCGCAAGCCGCGGCGCCGGCCGACAGTGCCATGGTCAAGCTGATCCGCGGCCTGATCCAGAGCGGCGCGCTCGACAAGAACACCGGCGAGGCCCTGCTGGCCCAGGCCCAGACCGAAGCCATGGCTGCGCAGCAGGC
>NZ_JFJW01000118.1:1639-3448 GCF_000611125.1 Cupriavidus sp. SK-4 | reverse complement strand
GGGGGGGGGGGGGGCCCCCGCCGCTGGCGCTGCAACCGGTGCTGCAACCGCCGGTGCCGCGCGTGCCGCTGCGGGCGACGTGCGCGTGCCCTATATCCCCGAGACCGTGCGCGACCAGATCCGCGACGAGGTCAAGGGCGAGGTCATGGCCCAGGCCAAGGCCGAAGGCTGGGCCGCGCCCAACGAAACGCCGGAATGGACCAAGCGCATCCATATCGAGGGCGATGTGCGCGTGCGCAATGAATCGCGCTTCTACTCGGGCAATAACAGCGACATCCAGATCGACTGGGCCGCCATCAACGACGGCAGCGGCTTCGATGTCAACCCGAACACCAACCTGACGCTGCCGCCGCTGCTCAATACCCGCCAGAACCGCACCAACCAGTGGCGCGCGCGCGCCCGCCTGGGCGTGCTGGCCGACATCTCGGACAGCGTCAAGGCCGGCGTGCGCATCGCCACCGGCAACGACGACAGCCCGGTCTCGACCAACCAGACGCTGGGCGGCGGGCTGGCCAAGAAGGATGTGTGGCTGGACCAGGGCTGGCTGTCGTACCGGCCCGCGGAGTGGGTGAACCTGACCGGCGGCCGTTTCGGCAATCCTTTTGTCTCGAGCGACACGCTGTTCTCGAACGACCTGAACTTCGACGGCATCGCGGCGCAGTTCGACAAGGCGATTCCCGACAAGGATGTGTCGCTGTTCGGCACGCTTGGCTTCATCCCGCTGGAGTACTCGGCCGACAGCACGCCCAAGCACAGCCAGGAGAAGATGAAGAGCGAGAACAAGTGGCTGCTCGGCGCACAGTTCGGCGCCAGCTGGAAGGTGAACACCGACAACCGCCTGCGCGGCGCGCTGGCCTACTACGATTTCCGCAATGTCAGCGGCAAGGTCTCCGAGCCCTGTGCGCTGTACGCCGGCGCCGACGGCTGCAGCACCGACTGGACCCGCCCGGCCTTCATGCAGAAGGGCAACACCCTGATGCTGTTGCGCAATATCGCGCTCAACCCGCTCGATCCGGCCAATACCCCGCAGCCGCAGTACGTGGGCCTGGCCTCGGAGTTCCAGCTGATCGACCTGAACCTGCGCTGGGATACCAAGGTGGCCGGCTACGGCCTGCGCCTTGACGCCAACTACATCCGCAACCTGGCCTACAACGAAGACGAGATGTGGGCGCGCGCCAACGGCGGCATCGTCAACAACTTCGGCGGCAGCGGCGGCACCACGCGCGCGGACTTCCGCAGCGGCGGCAACGCCTATATGTTCCAGGCCACCTTCGGCAAGCCCAGCCCGGCGGCGCGCGGCGACTGGAACGTGCTGGCCGGCTACAAGCGCATCGAGCCCGATGCGATGCCCGACGGCTACAACGACCCGACCTTCCACCAGGGCGGCACCAATGCCCGTGGCTATTACCTGGGCGGCTCCTATGCCTTCGACAAGAATGCCTGGGTGACCGGCCGCTGGATTTCGACCAAGGAAGTCTTCGGCCCGCCGCTGTCGATCGATACCTTGCAGGTCGAAGTCAATGCGCGCTTCTAAGGAGGATGCCGTGTCCACAACGCTCCTTTGCCGCATGAAGGCCATGGCGCTGCTGCTGGCGCTGGCGGCGAGCGCCGCCCATGCCCAGCAGGGTCAGAGCATGGAAGAGCGCCTGCGCAACCAGCTGCGCATCACCACCACGCAGCTGCAGCAGGCACAGAACGAGCTGGCGGCCCTGAAGGCGGGCCAGCCCCGCGCCGGCGCAAGTGCCGCGGGCGGCGGCGATGCCGGGACGCTCAGGAAAGAGCTCGACGCCGCGCGCGCCCAGCTTGCCG
>NZ_JFJW01000118.1:0-1628 GCF_000611125.1 Cupriavidus sp. SK-4 | reverse complement strand
TGGCCGCGGGGCGGGACGCGCGCGACAAGCTGGCCGGCAGCGCCCGCCAGGCCCAGCAGCACAGCCAGGCCGTGGCGGAGAAGGCCGGCAGCCAGATCGCGCAGTACCGCGGCGCCTACGACGAGCTGCTGCGCATGGCGCGCGGGCTGGAAGCCGAACGCCAGCGCCTGGCGGCCGAGGCCACGGCGCGGCAGACCGCGCTGTCGCGTTGCGAGGCGGCCAACGCCCAGCTCTACGCGGTCGGCCAGGACATCCTGCGTGCCTACGAAACCGTGGACCTGGGCACCGTGCTGGCCGCGCGCCAGCCGTTCGCGGCGCAGAGCCGCGTGCGCTACGAGCAGATCGCGCAGGAGTACGGCGACAAGCTCTACCAGGGCCGCTTCGACGCACGCAGCACCGGCGAGGCCGCAGCGCCGCAGGCGGATGCTGCGCCGGCGAAGGCCGAGCCCCAGCCCAAGGCCGAAGCCGGCATCGCCGCGCCGCGCCTGTGACATGAATCGCGGCAAGACACTTTGCCTTGCCGCACCACGTTTTGCTTTCAAGGAGTTGCCATGACCGAATCCGTTTCCGTTGCCGCCGAAGCCACCGCAGCCGCCGCGCCGGCGCTGCTTGCCGCCGTCAATGCCGAGCAGGTGGCCCAGGCCATCCGTGCGGCCGGCTGCGCCGTCAACATCATCGAAGAGGAGGGCGTTGCGCGCCTGCATAGCGCCAGCCACGGCATCGGCTTCCAGGTGCTGTGGGGCAACCGGCTGGCGAGCGGCCAGTACCTGGACTTCACGCTGAGCTGCCCGCTGCGGGTTGAGGGCGGCACCTTGCCCGATGCGCTGCTGGCCGAATGGCATCGCAGCCGGCGCTTTGCCCGCGTTGCCGCGCACGGCGATTTCATCGTGCTGGAGATGGATGTGATGGTGACCGGCGGCGTCAGCGAGGAATACCTGTCGGTGTCGCTGCAGCTGTGGACGCAGATGATGGGCCAGTTCTTCCTGCACCTGCGCAATTACCGGCCGGAAGCACCGGAAGCGCCGGAAGCGCCGGAACGGGCCGACGGGCTGCAGCCCGCCGCCTCGGCCGGCTCCCCCGCCGTCGCCGAGGCCTGACCGCGGCAGCGGCCAGGCAGGCGCACGGCTTCGAGGGCGGCGCGAAGGAAAAGGTGTTCCGGGGGCGCGCTGTCCTCTTTTTTGCCTTGTAATCCCAACGTCATGCGGGGTCTTTACGATCCCAGTCGATATCGCGTCGGCCACACCGCCGGCCGCATCGAAGGATCCGGGCGGACACAACGCCTGCGCCGGACCGGCACGCACCCCTATGAACAGGTCACCCGATCTCCATGGCATGTCTGGCTGCCTCCACCGGTGCGCGCGCATTGGCAGGGTGCGCCGCCGCCATCTCGCTCGCAACGAGCCTGGCGTGGCCAGGCGTGGGCAGGGCCGCCGCGGAGATGGCCTTTGACCTGCCAGCCCAACCGTTGAAGGCGACGCTTTCGCGTTACGACGCGCAGACCAATATGTCTGTCTTCTATCCATCCGAGCTGGCCGAAGGCCGCACCTCGCATGCCGTGCATGGCACGCTGACGCCGGAGCAGGCGCTGCACCGCCTGCTGCAGGGCACGGGGCTTGCCGCCCGGGCCG